>DATCGP010000057.1:0-5651 GCA_036508875.1 Coriobacteriia bacterium
CCGGCGTGAGCTTCGCGCTCATGTACTTGATGCGGCCGATACGGTTCAGCGCCTCGGGCATGACGTCACGGCCTTCGAGATGCCCGAGCGATCCGGAGGCGCAGGAGAGCTCGTCGAAGGCGGCGACCGGGTCGACCAGCGTTCCCGCGCCCACGATCGCGATCGGGACCGCGTCGCCGGAGTGCACCAGCTCGGTGCCGCTGGGCGTCCCGTGGTCTCCCGTGACGATGACGAGATTGTCCGGCGAGACCAGCCCCGTCTCCCACAGGGCCGGTATCGCCGCGTCCAGCGCTTCGATCACGTCGCGCTTCCCGGCGGGGTCCTTCTTGTGGCCTGCGACGTCGGGTGCCTTCGTGTGGACATGTACGAAGTCGTGCCCCTCCGCGATCGCGCGCGCGCCGAGGGCGATCCGGGAGCGCAGGTCCTCCGTCCAGTCGGGGAGGTAGTCGCACCCGTACCAGTCCATCCCGAGGACCGCCGAGAGGCCCCGGTACGTCACGCCGCTGCTGACGCTCGCGCCGCGGAGTCCGTTGAGGTCCGCGAAGGGGGTGAGGTGCGCGGCCGCTGAGGACCACTTGACCAGCAGGAAGTTCGCAGGCTCCTCGCCCCGCTCGCGGCGGGCGGCGTTGACCGGGTGCGCGTCAAGAGTCTGGAACACGTGGGCGAGCCATGCCTCGAGGGCGGCCGCCGTGTGGCGCGCGCCGTGCGCGTCTTCTGCGCCGACCAGCAGCTGCGGACGCACGACATGGCGGCCGGGCACGTACGGGTCCGAGTCGGTGACGTCAGCGGAGGGATGGACGCCCGCTTGGGCGGAACGCAGGGTGACGATCCCCTGGTGGTCCGAGTTGTACGTGAACTCGACCGAGATCCCGTCCAGCGAGAACGGGCCGATGGCGGCGCTGAGCGCCCGGCACGCTTCGTCGTCGACCTCGGTGCGCCGCTTGAGCACGTGCAGCGAGCCGTCCTCGCGTCTCTCCACCGTGGAGAAGAGGCCGCGGAAGACGACTTCGTCGTCACCCACGGACATCCCTTCTCCAACCGCCTCGAACAGCGCCCTGCCGGGATACAACGCCCGGGGGTAGCCGAACAACACGAAGTGGGCGAGCTCGCTGCCTGGCGCCAGTCCCCGGCCCAGCGGATGCAGCAGGCCGGTCTGCCCCGCGGCCGCGAAGCGGTCCAGGTTGGGTGTGGTGGCCGCTTGCAGCGGCGTGAGTCCGCCGAGCGCCGGCCAGGGCCGGTCGGCGATGCCATCGAGGATGAGGAGTATGACCGCCATGCTGGATACGGTACTCCACGGCCGGAACTCGAGGCAGATGGTGCCTCGGTTCCGACCCCGGACAGGGAGAAGGCGCGGAATGCCGGGGGAGGCTCCGCGCCTTCGACCGTCCGCAGGGGGGTCGGCGCGGACGGAGCGTGAGGAACGCGCTCACTGAACGGGGTTACCCGCTGGCGGGAAGGGATAACGGATACAGGCCATCGCGCGCGACACGCGGCAGGATGATTTCGACGCGCGGGCTCGCGATGGCCACGTGGACGGCTGCGGCGGACGTCCGGCGACGGTCCCGGGTGGGGTCAGGCGGCGTCCGGTCCCCGCAGGACCGCTCGCACGATGGCTTCGTAGGCCGGTTCGGACATCTCCGCCCACGCCTCGATGATCGCCGATCCTGCCGGCTCAAGGAAGTCGTGCACATACCGGGAGTACGCGAGCTCGTCGTAGGTCACCGAGCCGTCCAATGCGGTGTAGTCGCCGGAATGCACGCAGCACAACTGTCGCGACCCGCCGGACCAACCCGGTCCCACGACCTCGACGACCATCTCCGAGTCGCGCACCCGCCGGATCGGCTCGAGCAGCTCGACGCCCCCGCGCGCGAGCACGCGCACGCACGCGTCGATCCCCAGAGGCGTCTGTGACAGCTTGATGCGCGCAGCGTGCGCTTCGCGCTCACCGGCGATCACAGGCACGCCGCCCAAGGCACGGGACATCGGGACTCGGGCCAGGTGCATGTAGAGGTGGCAGGCGAGACAGGAGGAGAAGATGCGGCACTTCTCCGCGATCACACCCGCGAAGCGTCCGTTCAGCGCCGCCCACAGCCGTGGCGAGCCGAGCCGCAAGGGCGGCAGGACTTCGACGCCGACGCCGACGAGCGAGGCGAGGCGCTCCGCCGCGTGTTCGGGCGCATGCTCGTCGCCGTACTCGGTGCCGGTCGCCACCGATGTCGGCAGCAGTGTCGTGAACCCCCGCTCGCGCACCGCGAGCACCGCGGCGGCAACGCTGTCCCGCCCGGCGATCTCCGCTATCGCGAGGCCCCCACGCTCGGAGAGCGAGACCGAATCGAGACCGATCGTCGCCAGCGCGTATTCGGGATGTTCTGCCTGGATGTACATGTGAGCAGTGTATCGCGGCAGCGGCCGAGCGTTGCGGGACCCGCGCTATACTCGCCACAGACACGCGGTCCGGCCGTGAGGGAGCGAGATCCACATGCTCGACGCACGATTCATACGCGAGAACGTAGAGCTGGTCCGGCAGGCGATGGAGGACCGCCACACGTCATGGAGCATCGATGCGTTCGTCCAGGTGGACGAGGAGCGGCGGCGCCTGATAGCCACGACCGAGGCGCGTCAGGCGCGTCGCAACGAGCTGTCCAAGGCGATCGGCGAGTTGATGAAGGCGGGACGGGCCGACGAGGCTGCCGCCCTCAAGGAAGAGGTCCGTGTCCTCAACGACGAGCTCGCCGGCGACACGGCTCTTCTCGAGCAGGTCGAAGCCGGCACGCGCGAGCTGCTGATGACCGCGCCCAACCTCCCGCAGGGTTCCGTCCCGTGTGGTGCGGACGAGACCTGCAACCCCGAAGTGCGCCGGTGGGGCACCCCGCGTGACTTCGGCTTCGGGGCCAAGGCCCACTGGGACCTCGGACCCGAGCTTGGCATCATCGACTTCGAGCGCGGCGTGAAGCTGGCCAAGTCGCGTTTCGTCCTCATGGGCGGGTTGGGCGCGCGGCTCGAGCGCGCGGTCATCAACTTCTTCCTGGATACGCACACGGCGCGCGGCTACAAGGAGTGGTGGGCGCCCTTGCTGGTCAACGCGGAGACGATGACCGGCACGGGCCAACTGCCGAAGTTCGAGGACGATCTGTTCAAGACGGTCCAGGAGGGGCTCTACCTCATCCCGACCGCAGAGGTGGTCCTCACCAACATCCACCGCGACGAAGTCCTCGACGCCTCCGATCTGCCGCTCCTCTACACCGCGTTCACGCCCTGCTTCCGCGAGGAGGCCGGTTCCGCGGGACGCGACACCCGGGGCATGATCCGAGTGCACCAGTTCGACAAGGTGGAGCTCGTGAAGTTCACGACGCCCGAGACCTCGATGGACGAGCTCGAGAGCATGGTCGCGGACGCCTCACTCACGCTCGAGCTGCTGGGGCTGCCGTACCGCGTCATCACGCTGTGCACCGGTGACATGGGCTTCTCGGCGGCGAAGACCTACGACATCGAGGTGTGGATGCCCAGCTACGACGGCTACAAGGAGATCTCGTCCTGCAGCAACTGCTGGGATTTCCAGGCCCGTCGTGCGTCGATCAAGTACCGGGACCCGGCGACGTTCAAGGGTTCACGGCTCGTGCACACGCTGAACGGCAGCGGGCTTGCTGTGGGGCGGACCGTCGCCGCGATCATCGAGAACTACCAGAACGCGGACGGATCTGTCACGGTGCCGGAAGTCCTTCGCCCGTGGATGGGCGTCGACGTCATCCCGGCTCTGCCCCAGGGAAAGGGTGCGTAGATGAAGCGGTACCTCGCCCTTGCCGTGCTCGCGTTGCTGGTCGTGTCGATCGCCGGCTGCGGCGCTCCGGCCGCGAGCGGTCCTGCCGCATCGAGCGCGACCACCGGGACCGCCGCGGCGGCCAGCGGACCGTATGCGGCGATCCCGATCGACGGCGCCCACGAGAAGGCCGCCGAGGCCGCGCTTCCCGCGGCGCTGGCTCTGGCCGCCGATTCCGCGAAGTCCCAGACGAAGGTCTCCACCGATGTCACGGGGGCGACCGCGGCGCTGGTGTCGTACGTCGTGCAGGCGCAGGTCGGGGAGCAGATCGTGCTGTTCGAGGTCCGCGCCGACGGCCACGCATATGAGCTGTACAAGTACCCCACGCCGCCGAACCCGAAGGCATTGTCGTGGCAGGACGCCGCGATGTCGGAGGGCGCCTACCTCACCGATGCCGCGAGCAACGGCGAGCGTGAGGCGGTCTCGGCCGTCGCATCGGTGGTCAAGATCGCGAAGCCCGGCGAGACCCCGACGGTGAAGCTGAGCGGCTACACGTTCTTCTGGATCAAGACCGACGGCACCCCGGTCAACACCGCCGGAGGCACTCCGTTCAGCGTGACGATCGACCCGAAGGGCAACGCGGCTTCCTGGTCGATGTAGCGCGCAGAGGGCCAAGGACGGTCCCTCAGCCCGGCCCCTCCGGCTAGCCTGCGGCGCGGGCGAGCATGCGCTCGGCGTTGAGACCGAGGATGCCCTCGAGCTCCGTGGGCGTGAACGGGAGCCTCCGCAGATGCGCGAGCTGCTCGGTGACGTCGGTCCAAGGCCCGTCGCTGCCGAAGAGCACGCGCTCGCATCCGTGCTTGCGCGCGAGCGCGACGAACTCCTCGTCCGGCAGGTGTCCGAGCGTGTACGCGGTGTCGAAGTAGACGTCGCGGCCGGCGAGAGTGCCGGTGACCGCGTGCCACTGCCGGAACCCGCCCATGTGCGCGAGTACCACATGAAGGTCGGGCCAATCACCGAGCAACTCGGCGAACACCGCCGGTGTCCCTCTCACGCTGTCGAACGCCACGTCGCCGCCCGCGTGGAAGAACAGCGTCATCCCGTGCTCGACGGCCGCCGCGTAGACCGGCTCCAGCTTCGGGCCGAGCGGGTCGAACGACTGGTATTCCGGGTGCATCTTGAAGCCGCCGATGCCGAGTGAGCGCAAGCGCGCTATCTCCGCTGCCGGGTTCTCGAAGTCCGGGTGCATCGCCCCGAAGGGGACTATGCGCGGGTCGCCTTGCAGCGACGCGGCCCAGTCGTTGATCGTCCGCACCTGCGCCGGTTTGGTCGCCACCGGCAGCACGACGCTGACCTCGACGCCGGCCCGGTCCATCGCGGCCTTCAAGCCGGCGATAGTGCCGTCGTACTCCGCGCGGATATGGCCCTGAGCGCCGACCGCCGACACCGCCGCGGGTGCGAGGGCATCGGGCCAGATGTGCGTGTGGACGTCGATGATGCGCATTGCGCAAGGATAGCCCAGCACTGCGCGCCGCTGGAGCTGCCGCACCCGACCGGACGCCTACAACGACGGACTGGACTTCTTCAGGTCCTGGAAGTGTGCAGCGAACCTGCCCCCGTTGCCGGCGGCAAGCGTGCTGAAGTCCGGAACGGCGTACACGCGCAACCGGTTGTCGAGGAAGTCCGAGAAGACCAGCGTGTGGCCGTCGGCCGACACGTCGAGAGCGGTGCACTGGTTCCCGCCGATGATCGCATCGAGCGGGCTGCCGTCCGCGGTAGACATGAGCAGGATCGTGCCCCACTCCCAGCCCTTGATGTAGTAGGAGATCGGGTTGTTCTCCCCGCGGTTCGAGATGAAGAGCACCTTGCCGTCGGGTGAGAGCTTGATCGTGTT
>DATCGP010000058.1:0-3962 GCA_036508875.1 Coriobacteriia bacterium
AGGCGCATCTCGGCATGACGGGAGCGCGCCTGCCGCACGCGAAGGTCGACTTCGAGCAGATGGGCTCAGACGACCTTCTCATGATCTCCGCTCCCGGCAGCTCGCTCGCCGGCGTGAAGACGGTCACGCTCCAGCAGCTCGCCGAGCAGCCGTTCATCGTGCGCGAGACCGGGTCCGGCACGCGGCTGGTCTTCGAGAAGGCGCTCAAGGACCGCGGGGTCGAGCCGGCGGACCTGCAGGTCGTCATGGAGCTCGGCACCAGCGAGGCGATCGTCAACGCTGTGGAGGGCGGGATGGGCCTCGGCGTCGTGAGCCACTGGATGGCCGACAAGGCACTGGCGCTCGGGACGGTGGCGAAGGTGGACGCTCCGGGCTTGCCGATCTCGCGGCCGTTCTACGCTGTGCTGCCGAGGGGCGCCCGCTCGCGGGCGGCCGACGCGCTGCTGGCGCACCTGCGCTCCGAGATGGAGGCGTAGGGCGAGATGGGCGCCTGGCCGCAGGGGCTCGCGAAACTGCGGCGGCTCTACGCTCAGGGTGTATCCTCGTGTCCGCGCCGCCGCAGCGGCGCATCTCCGATCCCGGACCGACCTACAGCGGCAGGCGCTCGCCATGGTCACCGGGACGACAGGGTCGTAGCGGGAGACCGCACGGCCTCCCGTGTTTGGAAAGGGGACCATATGCGCCGATCAGATCTGCCGTCGGTATTCCGGCGGGCGGCGGGGTTCGTCCTCGTCGCAGCGCTCGGGCTCGCACTCACCGCCTGCTCGCAGCCCTCGGGCGGCACGCCGGCCGCGAGCGGGACCAGCACCACCGACGTTACTCTGGCGTCGACCACATCCACGCAGGACTCGGGGCTGTTCGACGTCCTCATCCCGGCCTTCGAGGCGGCGAACCCCGCCTACAAGGTGAAGGTCGTGGCCGTCGGCAGCGGCGAGGCCCTCAATCTGGGGCAGAACAAGGACGCGGATGTGCTTCTCGTCCACAGCCCCTCGGCTGAGACCTCGTTCGTCGCCGCCGGGTTCGGCACCGACCGCAAGCCGGTCATGTACAACGACTTCCTCATCGCGGGCCCCGCTGCGGATCCTGCCAAGATCAAGGGTGACGCGAGCGCTGTCGACGCGTTCGCCAAGATCGCCGCCGCGAAGTCGGTCTTCGTGTCCCGCGGGGACACCTCCGGCACCTACACCAAGGAAGTCTCGATCTGGGCGTCCGCGACGGTGGATCCGAAGGGACAGGCCTGGTATCTCTCGACCGGTCAGGGCATGGGCGAGACACTTCAGGTCGCGAACGAGAAGCATGGGTACACCTTGGTCGATCGAGCGACCTGGCTCACCAACGCGGACAAGAACCCGGATCTCACCCTGCTTCTCGAGGGAGACACGAAGCTCTTCAACCCGTATCACGTGATCCTGATCCCGGGCGCGAAGAACGCCGCGGGGGCCAAGGCTTTCGAGGACTGGATCGTCGGGGCCGACGGACAGAAGGTCATCGGTGAGTTCGGGGTGGCCCAGTTCAACCAGCAGATCTTCGTCCCGAACGCGAACGCCGCGAACTGACGTCGTGAGCTCACCCGCCGGCCGCGTGCTGCGGACACCGGCCGACGGGCGGCACGACGGGCGAGGAAGAACATGTCCGTCTACATCAACGCGATCAGCGACGCATTCCGGCTCCTGGCGAGCGGATCTTCCGACGTATGGCAGATCATCTGGCTCTCGCTGCGGGTCTCCGGGATCGCGACCGTCATCGCGACCGTCATCGGAATCCCGATCGGGTATGTCCTCGGCACGAGCCGTTTCGCAGGCCGCTGGGCGCTCATCCTGCTTGCGAACACGGCGATGGGCTTCCCTCCTGTGGTCATCGGCCTGTTCGTCTACCTCACGGTGTCGCACTCCGGCCCGTTGGGCTCGCTCGATCTGCTCTTCACTCCTCCGGCGATGGTGATCGCGCAGATCATCCTGGCGGTGCCGCTGGTGGCGGGCGTCACTACCGCCGCGGTTGCCGGCGTCCCGCGGGACGTCCGTCTGCAGCTGCGCGGGCTCGGCGCGTCGCGTCTCCAAGAAGCGGCGGCGATCCTGACCGAGTCGCGGAACGGCGTCATGGCTGCGGTGATCGCCGGGTTCGGCGGCGTGATCTCCGAGGTCGGCGCGGTCCAGATGGTGGGCGGCAACATCGAGCACTCCACTCGCGTGATGACCACCGCGATCCTGTTCAACGTTCGCCAAGGCGAGCCGCAGACAGCTATGGCCTGGGCCCTCATCCTCATCGGCATCGCTCTCGTCATCAACGCCGTGTTCACGGTCCTCCAGAACACCGGGGTCGGCTATGAGAGCTGACCCGACCCTCGTCGCGGAGACCTTGGGCGCACCCCTCGTGGTGGGAGAAGGGCTCGTCGTCCGATTCCATGGACACACGGTCCTCGACGTGGGTCGCATCGAGATCGCATCACGTCGCACGTATGCGCTGCTCGGCGCATCGGGCGCGGGGAAGTCGACCCTGTTGCGTGTGCTCGGGCTCTTGGAACGTCCCACCGCCGGGCGTGTCGTCTTCGACGGAGCCGAGGCGACGCGCCGCGATCCCGCAGCACGCCGCAGCATCGCAGCCGTGTTCCAGAAGCCCTATCTGCTACGCGGTTCGGTTGGCGACAACGTGGCGTACGGACTCAGACTCCGCGGCGTGCGCGGTCCCGAGCGCGTCGAGCGTGTGGCGCAAGCCCTGGCCCGGGTCGGACTGTCCGGTTGGCAGGACCGGTCCGCGCTGACCCTTTCCGGTGGCGAGGCGCAGAGGGTCGCACTCGCTCGCGCCCTGGTGCTTAAGCCGCGGCTACTGCTCCTCGACGAGCCGTTGTCGTACCTCGACCCGCTCCTCAAGCGGGACCTGACCGCCGAGTTCGCGCGGATCCTAGCCTCGGAGCACGTGACGTCCATCTACGTCACGCACGATCAGGACGAAGCTGCTGTCGTCGCCGACCGGATAGGCGTGCTGCGGGAAGGACGCATCGTCGCCGAAGGCGATCCTGGCGACGTGCTTGGCCTGCCGGCTGACGAGTGGGTCGCCGCCTTCATCGGGATGGAGCCGGCGCTTCGCGGGCGCGTGACGGCCAACGTCGATGGGCTCGCCACGATCGACGTCACCGGCGCGGACTTCTACGCCACCAGCGGCCTGCCCGCAGGCACGAACGTGCTGCTGGCCGTCAGGCCCGAGGACGTGACGATCTACGAGTCCGGTGTAGAGCTGCCGCGCGGAAGCGCGCGCAACAAGCTGGACGCGGTCGTGGTGGAGATGCGGCCCGGCGGCGGGACCGTCCAGGTGGTCCTCGATCACCGCGGCACGCGTATCGCTGCTGCTGTGTCTCGGGCCTCCGCGGCCGAGCTCTCGCTGCGGCTCGGCACGAAGGTCGCCGCCGTGTTCAAGGCGACGGCGGTGCGGGTGCGCGCAAGCTTGTAGGTCGCGCGCGGCAGCGCGGCACGTGAGCGCGGAGGCCCCGCAGGCGTAACATATGTGTTCTTCGGCATCGGCCGGACACCGGCGAGGAACACACCGAACGAAGGGTGAGGATGGTCTCCAGCAGCAACACGCGCATCCCGGTGACCGCTGCCGTCATGGCCGGCGGCCGTTCTATGCGCATGGGAGTGGACAAGACCCTTCTGCCGGTGCACGGCGAGCCGCTACTGGCGCGGGTCGTGCAGGCGGTGTCGGGGGTCTGCGCGCACACCGTCGTCGTGACAGACCGCATCGAGCAGGTCGCGGAAGCGGGGCTGCCGGCCGACACCGAGGTGCTGATCGACGAGGTCTCCTACCAGGGGCCGCTCGGCGGGCTCGTCACCGCGCTGAAGGCCGCTCCCGACGAATGGGTGCTCGCAGTCGCCGCCGACGTGCCGTGGCTCGAGCCCGAGGTCATCCGCGCGCTCTGGGAGGCGCATGACGGCGCCCAGGTCGTCGTGGCTGTCACCGAGAAGGGGATC
>DATCGP010000059.1:0-28835 GCA_036508875.1 Coriobacteriia bacterium
TGGCCCGGTACGGCATCTCGAGCTCGGGCACTCTCGGAGTCTCCATCCCGTTCCTGAGGAACATCGAGAAGACCACGCGGGCCGCCCGGCGGGCCCGCCCCGGGGACGCCCACGCTCTCGCGGCGGACCTGTGGGCGAGCGGCATCCACGAGGCGCGGATCCTGGCGTCGATGCTGGACGTGCCGACGCTTGTCACGCGCGAGCAGGCCGACGCATGGGCTGCCGACCTCGACTCGTGGGACGTCTGCGACGGGTTGTGCAACAACCTGCTGGACAAGACGCGGATCGCGTACGAGCTGGCGACGGAGTGGGCCACCGCCGCGCCGGAGTTCGTGAAGCGTGCCGGGTTCGTGCTCATGTGCATGCGCGCGCTGCACGACCGCACGGCCGGGGACGAGACGTTCTTGGGGTTCCTTGCCCTGGTGGAACGCGAGGCCGACGACGAGCGCCCGTTCGTGAAGAAGGCGATCAACTGGGCGCTGCGGCAGATCGGGAAACGGAACGGCTACCTGGACGCGGCCGCTGTTGAAGTGGGCCTGCGGTTGCGCGACAGTGGGTCGAAAGCGGCCCGCTGGGTCGCTTCCGACGCATTGCGGGAGCTTACGGACGAGCGCACGATCGCCCGTCTCGGGCGCTAGAGAGAGCGCGGGTGCGCGGCGGGAGCCGCGGCCGGCGACGAGGGGACACGGACGGATGGCTTCAGCACACTCCCGCACCGATGTCAGGGCGATCGCCGCTGCGATAGCGACGCTGGTCGTGTGGTCCAGCGCGTTCTCGGGCGTGTCGATCGTCGTGGGACCCGGGGGAGGCTACGGGGCGGGCGAGACCGCGCTGCTCCGCTTCCTGGTGGCCTCGGCGACGATGGGGATCGTGGCGGCGGTCACGAAGATGCGGCTGCCGAAGCGCGCCGACCTCCCGTGGATCGCCCTCGCGGCCGTGTTCGGCATCACTCTGTACCACCTCGGGTTCACGTTCGGCGAGACCAGGGTGTCGGCCGGCGCGGCAGGACTCATCATCGCCACGGGACCGATCTGGACCGCCCTGCTGGCCGTCACATTCCTCTCGGAGCGCTTCAACCGCTGGGGATGGGCGGGCGTCGGGCTCGCGTTCTGCGGCGCCGCGGCGATCGCGTTCGGCGAGGGCGGCGGCATCGGGTTCGAGCCGATGGCGCTGCTGGTCATGCTCGCGTCGATCTCCACGGCGATCTACTTCGTACTCGGGAAGAAGCCGCTCCGGACCTACTCCCCACTCGAGTTCACAAGCTATGTGATCTGGATAGGCGTCCTTCCCATGCTCGTGTTCCTGCCGGGGCTCGTGCAGCAGCTGCCGGCCGCGCCGCCGTCCTCCACGGCGATCATCGTGTTCCTCGGGGTGTTCCCGGGGGCGCTCGCGTACTGCCTCTGGAGCTATGCGCTGGCCCGGATGCCGGCCTCGACCACCGCCAGCTTCCTGTACGCGCAGCCGGTCCTCGTGATGTTCGTCGCGTGGGTGTGGCAGCACACGGTCCCCGGGCCGGTCACGCTCGTGGGCGGCGCCCTTGCTCTCGCGGGAGTCGTGCTGGTTCAGACGAAGGGCCGGCCGAAGGGCGAGATCACGGTGACCGTGGCTCGCACGTCCGAGGAGAGGGCCGCGGTGCGCAAGCTCGCACTCGAGACGATGGCGAACATGGCCGCGAACCTCGACCTTCCGAAGGACTACTTCGACGAGGAGCTGGCGAGCTTCGACGACTGGTACGGCGGCGATCGTGGCCGCGCAGTGCTGGCTCGCGTCGACGGAGCGCCGGCTGCCGGGGTCGTCTTCCGGGCCTACGGCGACGGAGATGCCGAGATGCGTCGGCTCTACGTCCGACCCACGTACCGCCGCCGCGGGCTCGCGCGCGCACTGGTGCGCGCGGTGGTGGAGGAAGCGGCACTGCTCGGATACCGGCGCGTGGTGCTCGTCATGTCCACCGATTTCGAGGTCGCCACCGCGCTGTACGAGTCCGAAGGGTTCGTCGAGATCGAACAGTACCGCCCGATGGCGGCGCGCTTCGGGGTCGCTCTGGCCCGCGACCTCTAGGCGCGGGCCCCAGCCCCGCGCGTCGGCGCGTGATGTAACATTCCCGGCACGAACAGAAGGAACGAGGAGGGTCAACGGCATGCGCAAGTCCACGGCCGCCCTGGCGGCCGCTTCGCTCATCGTCATCACCGCGCTCGTGCTCGCGGGCTGCACGTCGTGGTTCGAAAGCCCCGGCGCGCCCGCGAACGATGCGATCGGGGTGGCCAACGGTCACCTGCAGACCGCCGCTTCGATAGAGGCGACCGTTTCGGCCGATGCGGCGTCGCTCCAGGCCGTGCCGTACACGAAGGCCGGCGCGAACGCCGCGCTGAAGCTCACCGCTGCGATCGCGACAGCGCTGGCGAGCGAGCGCAAGGAACTCACCGCGGCCAAGGCCGCGATGGACGGGATGGCCGCGCTCGAGGTGGACGCCCCGCTCAAGGAGTACGCCGCGCTCGAGTCCGCTTCGATCGACGCGAGGATCGCCCTGGCGGATGGCGAGGCGCGCCTGTACGCCGCGCTCGATCGTCTCTTCAGCTCACTCTCGGGCGCGCTGACGGGCGTGGACGACCAGGAGACGATCACCGCCATACAGGCGATGCAGCAGGAGGTCGCGGCGCTCAGTGAGTCCGCCAGCGCTGCGGCGAAGACGGCGTCGGACTACTTCACGACGAACAGGCTGGGCGGCTAGCCGCACACCCGCGAGTCTCCGTTCTCTCCCGAGAGGTCCGACCATGGCGATCGCGCCCGCTCCACCTTTCGATGCCGGACGTTGGTTCGACTCCGTGCCCGCGCGCCGGTCGCGGCGCGCGTACTCCGGGGCGCCCGGCGCCGGTGACCTCGCCGCGCTGACCGCCACCGCCACCGCGTTCACGCCGTTCGAGGACGCGCGTGTACTCGTGCTGCCGGTCGCGCCGCCGAAGCTCTTCTCGGGCATCATCGGATCCTATGGACGTGTCACCGGAGAGTGCGCCGCCCTCGTGTTCGTCACGAGCGGGTCCTCGCCGGCCGCCGACGTCCACTGCGGCTATACCGGGGAGGCCCTCGTCCTCGAGGCCCAGGCGCGCGGGCTCGGCACCTGCTGGATCGCCGGGTCCTTCTCTCGGAGTACCGCGAAGCGGACGGTCGGGCTGCGCGCTGGCGAACGGGTCCGCGCCGTCTCCCCGGTGGGACGGCCCGCGGAGAAGCTGAGCGGCGCGGAACGGCTCCTGTTCGGGCAGGGCCGGCCGAAACACCGCAAGGCGCTCGAGGCGATCGCCCCCGGCATCGGATCGTGGCCCGAGTGGGCCGCGGCGGGCGTCCGCGCCGCCCAGGTGGCGCCGTCGGCGATGAACCGGCAGCCTTGGCTGTTCCGGTACGAGGACGGCTCGGTGGTGGTCGGCCTCGACTCGGCGGCGCCGGGCATGGGCCGTATCGACGCCGGCATCGCCATGCTCCACTTCGAGCTTGGCGCGCGTGCCGAAGGCAGCGACGGCGTCTGGGAGATGCTGTCCGGCGATGGCGTGGCCCGTTGGGTGCCCATCTCCTGACGCGCCCGGTTCGCCGCCGCTGGGACGTCCCGCGTTCACGATGCTAGCATTGGGGTATCCCGATGAGGGGCCGTGGGGCCGGCAGGAACCCGAGTGAGAGGCGGTCAGATGAGCGACGAGCTTCTCGAGGAGCCAGACGAGCCGATGCCGCTGCGCACCAAGCTCCTCGCCGCCGTCATCATGACGGTGTTCGCGGTCGGCGGCCTGTTCCTCATGCTGCGCATGGGAAGCCCCACTATCTCGTCTTCGCGTATCGCTCCCGCCGGGCACTATCCGCTTCCGTGCCCCGTGTGCCACACGGTCACCGCGGATCCGCAGACGATCGGAACACCATGATGAGTGCGAGGACCGGTCGCGAGACGGACCCGGCTCGAGGCGAACGGCAGAGCCGGGACTATACGTTAGGCGAGGAGATCGCGAACAGCGTCACCCACGGCGTGGGGGTCGCCTTCTCGATCGCCGCGCTCGTCCTGCTCGTGGCGGTCTCGGCCCGGTACGGCGACGCCTGGGCCTTGGCGAGCGGGATCGTCTTCGGGGTCTCGCTCATCCTGCTCTACACCGGATCCACGCTCTACCACGCCTTGCCCTTCCCGCGCGCCAGGCCGGTGTTCAAGATCATCGACCACTCGGCGATCTACCTGCTCATCGCCGGCAGCTACACGCCGTTCTGCCTGGTGACGCTCCGCAACGACGGCGGCTGGTGGATGTTCGCCCTTCTCTGGGTGTTCGCAGCGGTGGGGATCTCCACCGAGAGCTTCTGGGCGTACCGCCCGCGCTGGCTTTCCGCGGTGGTGTACCTGCTCATGGGCTGGATGGTCGTCTTCATGATCCAGCCGGTGATGGCCCACCTCGACTCGACCGGCCTTTGGCTGCTGGTCGCCGGCGGCCTCTGCTACACCCTCGGCACCATCTTCTACGCGATCAAGCGCGTCCCCTACTTCCACATGGTGTGGCACCTGTGGGTACTCGCGGGAAGCGCATGCCACGTCGTGGCGGTGCTGCTGTTCGTGATGCCCAACGTCACCCGCATCTTCTGACGCTACGGCCCGACCTCGACTTTCGCGTTCGCGTCGAACGGGTTGGTGCGCACCGTGAAGGAGAACAGGTAGGGGTAGTGGTCCCTCAGGTGGCGCGCGTACAGCAGCCACTCGCCGAGCAGCCGGCCGTAGGCGCGGGCCATGTCGAGCCGCAGGTGCGCGCGGTCCGCTTCGGGTATGTCGGACAGGTCGCCCCGGGCCGTCAGCTCCTCGCTCAAGTGTGACACCGCCCATAACATGTCGGTGAAGGAAGCGTGCTCGAGCAGGTTGCCGTTCTGCAGAAGCCCGAGCACGAACGAGCGCTGACCAGCCAGGTCGTCCCGAAGCGCCGTGAGGTCGCCCGCATCGAGGTCCATCGCGTGGTGCTCGCCCATCACGGCACGACGGTGCGACTCGAAATCCCGGGCCGTCCACGATCCGTCGAAGACCATGTGCGCGCGGTCCTCGTCGATCGTGGTGTGGAACTCCGAGATCCTGGCGATCAGCTCGCTCCCGGTCTGCGCGAAGAATGCCCCGATCACGATGTTCATCTTGTGCAGGAGCTCCTCGCGCTCCCTCGAGGCCAGCAGCCCATTGATGAACAGGCCCACGATCAGCACGTTGAGCGGGATGAACGCCAGGTCCAGCAGCGTGTAGAACGCCAGCGACTCATGCATGTCCGCGAAGGCGAAAGAGTCGATGGCGAAGAACACCGCCGAGGCCGCGACCAGGGAGCCTATCAACCATCCGATGGGCAGGGGCCGTCTCATCGCGGGCCTCTCATGCTTCCGGGGACGCTGATCACTGCGAGAACTGGCTCTGTGAGCGGTCGCCGGACTGCGAGTAGCCTCGCTGCTCCCAGTAACCGAGGTACTTCGGATCGTTCGACAGTTCGATGCTGGCGACCCACTTCGCCCACTTGTAGCCCCAATGGTCCTCGGCGACCACCATGAACGGGTAGCCCCGCTCTGGCGGGATCGTGATGTCGTTCATCTTGTACGCCAGCAGGATCTTGTGGTCCCTGATGAACGAGAGAGGCAGGGAGGTCGTGTAGCCGTCGACCCCCGTGAAGACGACGGTCGTCGCATCGGCCGACGGTGCGGACTTGTCGATGATGTCGGAGAGCAGCACGCCCTCCCACAGGATCGTGACGCTCCAGCCTTCGACACAGTCGAGCCGCACGACCTTGGTGTAGGTGGTCTCCTTCGAGATCACCTCATCGTAGGTGTACGTGGCAGGCGCCGCGACCAGGCCGCCGACGGTCAACCGGTACGCTGCGATGTCCACGTTCTGCGGGCCCTTGATCGAGTTCTCGCGGAAGGCGTTCACGGAGTCGAGCCGCTGACCCTGATAGTCGAGGACCTCCGCCGAGGGCAAGGCGCCGCCGGAGCGCGGCGCCGCGCAGCCGGTGACGGTGATCGCCAGTGCCACGAGGCCGGCCAGGATCAGACGCAGCGAAGGACTCAGGCCGGTGACTCGTTGTGCGCGAGACATGAACGACCTTCCAGGGAAGAGGATGATGGTAGGGCACGCGACTCGCGACCACACACCTCTATGTTCCCCTTTGTGAGGAGAGTACCGATGGCTGCCACCGTGCACGCAGTCAAGCTCGTCGAAGCGCGGGTCGAGTGCGCCGGCACGGGCATGTTCGCGTTCACCCGCCCGGAAGGATATCGGTTCGCACCCGGCCAGTTCCAATCGCTCACCCTGGTCACGCGGGAGGGTGAACAGACGAAGTCGTTCAGCCACTGCGACGCGCCCGGCGAGCCCGCGTCGCTGGTGCTCACGCGTCTGACGGGAAGCGCGTTCAAAGACGCGCTGCTCGCGCTGCGCCCGGGCGACGAGGTCAAGGTGGCCGGCCCGTTCGGTCGCCTCAGCCTGCCGGAGGGGACGGCTCGGGCCGGGTTCCTGGTGGGAGGCGTGGGCGTCACGCCAGCAGCGAGCATCGTGGGTGACTCGGTGCTTCGCAAGACCGGCCTGGACTGCCTGGTCGTGTACGGCAACCAGGACCAGTCCTGCATCCCCCTCCGGGAGCGCTTCGCCAGCTACGAGGCGTCCGGCGCTCCGGTACGGGTCGTCGACGTGCTGTCGCGTCCGCTGCCGGGCTGGGGCGGCGAGGTTGGCTACATCTCGGCCGACATACTCCGTCGCCACTGCGACCCGGCCGAGCCGCGCCACTGGTTCGTATCGGGCCCGCCCACGATGGTGTCCGCGATGCTCGCCGTTCTCGTCGAATGTGGAGTGCCGGGCGAGTGGGTCTCGTCCGAGTGCTTTACGGGGTATCGGTAGGCGCAGGACCGTCGACTGGGCATCGCGCTTGCAGTGGGTATACATGGGTCGTCAGAGGTACGCCGGCACTACGAGTGACGCGACCGGAATCGACGAAGCGGAGTGTGGAACATGGAGATCATCGCGAGGACCTGTAACACCGGCATGCTCGCCGGCGAGCGCACCGCCGCCAGGCTGTTCGCGGGCTTGGGGGCCGTCATATGGAGCCTGCTCGCGATCGCCCTCTTCTTCAACCTCCAGACTCCGAACGCTTCGATGCTGGTCATCATGGTCGCTGTGCCGCTGGTGCTGAGCGTTCTGGCCCTGGCTCTCGGCTGGTTCTACGAGAATCTCGGGGCCGCGCTCCTGTTCGCCGGAGCGATCGGCACCGTTGTCTGGGGCTTCGTCGAGGGATGGGAACCCGGGGTATGGGGGATCACGGCGCTGATACTCATCGCGCCGGAGATCGTCGCGGGTGTGCTGTTCCTCATGGCCGCCCGCATGCAGGAGGTCTGCCTTCTCGAGCAGAAGGCGTAGCGAGCTAGGCCTCCGCGCTCTCGACCCCGACGAGCTCGATTTGGAACACGAGCGTCTGGCCCGCGAGCGGGTGGTTGAAGTCGAGCGTGACCTGCTCGCCGTCGATCGCGACGATGCGGCCCGGCATCTCGTCGCCCTCGGGCGAGACGAGTGTGACCATGCCGCCCACGTAGGGATCGGTGGCGAAGTCCTCGAGCGAGACGGTCTGGACCAGTTCGTCGTGTTTCGGGCCGTACGCTTCGGCCGGCTTGATCGTCACGGTCGCCGTCTTACCCGGTGCGAGGCCTATCAGGGCCGCTTCGAAGCCGGGGATGACCTGGCCGGCGCCAACGGTGAACTCGAGCGGGTCGCGACCTTCGCTGGAATCGAACTGGGCGCCGCCGAGGAGCGTGCCGCGGTAGTGGACCGTGACCGTGTCTCCCGTCTTGACCTGCATCGGAGTCCCGCCTTTCGGTGTCGGACAGCCTTGTGTAGCCGGGACATTACACCACCGGTGGCGGTGCGGTCGGGGCCGGGGATGTCGTCGCCATGCGCTACACTGTGGACGAGATTCGACGCGTCACGGGTTGCCGGGGGAGTCCGCGCCAGTCGGACGGGCAAGACTCGGGATCCGCGCCGCCGACTTGGTGCCGAAGGCGGAACGGTGCGATCATGAACGAGCTCGAGGACGTCCTGGGCCTGGCAGTGACTCGCTTCGTGGATCGCCACGTGCGGTCCCTTCTGACGTGGGACCTGCTCGTCTTCTTCCACAGGAACCCTGACGCGGTCCTCGACGCGGAGGGCCTCGCCACGCGGCTGGGCCGGCGGGCCGACGAGCTCCAAGGCGAGATCGACGAGCTGTGCCGGGACGGTATCCTCCAGTGCGCCGGCGGACTCGTGCGCTACCGTCCCGACCCCGAGACGCGCGAGGCGATAGCCGGCTTCGTCAACGCCTGCCAGGAGCGCGGCCGCCGCCTCGCTCTCATCGCACTGGTGCTGCACAAGATCAACCCGCGCGACGAATGACGGCCGCGCGCGCCGTGACGCGCCGGCGCGCCTCACCTGTGAGGCAGGTTCAACGATGGGATCCTACGTCTGGCAGCTCGCGACGATAGTCGTGCTCATCGCGCTGTCGGGCTACTTCGTGGCCGCCGAGATGGCGCTGGTGTCGGCGCGCCGGACAGCGCTTCAGAGCGCGGCCGACAAGGGGTCGACCGGCGCGCGCGCCGCGCTCAAGCTGCTCGACGATCCAAATCGGCTCCTGTCGGCCATCTCCGTCGCGATCACGCTGTGCGGCTTCACCGCGGCCTCGCTCGCGGCCGTCACGTTCGAGGAGCCGCTCGCCGAGGCGCTCGGGTCCGCCGGCGTCACCTGGATCACGCCGATAGCGTCGGGGATCGCGGTGTTCCTGGTGACGGTCGCGGTCACCTACGTGAGTCTCGTCTTCAGCGAGCTCGCTCCCAAGCGTCTGGCGCTGGAGCGGTCCATCCGCATCGCGCAGGCGGTCGCCCGGCCGGTGTCAGTTCTGGCGACCGCGCTCGCTCCGCTGATCTGGGTGCTGGGGCGCTCCACCGACGTCGTCGCGCGCCTCTGGGGCGTGCGAGGCCGCGGGAGCGCCTACGGGGTCAGCGAGGAGGAGATCAGGCTGCTGGTGCGCGACCAGGGGACCTTGCTGGACGTGGAGAAGCGCATGATCGGAGAGGTCCTCGACATCGGTGACACGGTGGCCCGGGAGATCATGGTGCCGCGGGTCGACGTCACCATGGCCGAGGACACCCTCACCGTCGCGGAGGCGCTGCCGCTCTTCCGCCGTACCGGGTTCTCCCGCTTGCCGGTCTTCCACGACGACCCCGATTCGATCGTGGGTGTGGCGCTGCTGAAGGACCTTCTCGAGCCCATCGCGTCCGGTCGCTCCGACGGGCTGATGTCCGGCTGCGTCCGTCCCCCTCTGTTCGTGCCCGAGACGAAGCAGATCCTCGACCTGCTGCAGGAGATGCGTGCGTCACACAACCACATGGTCATCGTTGTGGACGAGCACGGAGGGACCGCCGGCATCGTCACCATCGAGGACATCGTCGAGGAGATCGTCGGGGAGATCGCGGACGAGTACGACAGGGACCACCGCTACATCGAGACGGTGGGTGAGGGTGAATGGCTCGTGGACGGCCGCCTTCCCGTGGAGGACGCGAACGAGGACCTCGGTCTCGAGATACCTGAGTCGGAGGAGTACGACACGATCGCTGGATGGGTGTTGAGCGAGCTCGGGCACATACCGGAGGTGGGCGAGAAGGCGCACAACGCCAAGGCCGAGCTGCTGGTCGTGGCTGTGCGGCGCCGTCGGATCGCCCGCCTGCGAGTCACCGCCAAGACCGAGGCCGACGGCGCGCACGGAGCGGGTCCGACGGATGAGGAGGAACGGTGAGCGACGAGATCACGAGCGGCATGACCGACAAGGATCATGAGGTGGCGGCGGGGTCCTCGGTCGCCGCGCCTCCGGCACCGCCTGTGCCTCCGGCCCCGCCAAGCGCGCCGACCGCCGTCCCGCCGGGGCGCAGCCCGGGTGCGCGCGGGTGGCGGACCGGCGGGATCCTGTTCGGCACCCTGCTCGTGGTGGTCGGACTCATGGCGTTGTTCGGAGGGTTCACCTCGATCTTCGACCTGTTGCGGTTCTGGCCGCTGCTGATCGTGTTCGGGGGGATCGCCCGGATGGTCGACCCGCATGGTGAGGCGTTCGTGAAGCGCGTCGCCGAGGGGCTCGGAAGCGTCGCGATCGGCTTGGTGCTTCTCGGCAACACGCTCGGCTACATCCGCTGGACCGTCTGGATCGCACTCGCCTCGCTGTGGCCGCTGCTGGTCATCGCGATCGGCGTCGAGCTCGTCGGCCGCGGTCTTCACATGAACTGGCTGCGCGCACTGTCGAACGTGGTCCTGATCCTGGGGCTGGCGTACGGGGTCTTCGTGCTGCAGTACGCCCCCGGCGCGGCGGTATTCCCCTTCGGCGCATTGGCGGGCCCATCAGTGACGTTCGCAGACGCGAAGCCGCATGACGCGAGCGCGTCTTCCGGCAGGGCCTCGATCAAGGTCGGTGGGACCGGGCTGAGTGTCACCGCGGGAGAGGTGCTCGCGAGTGTCGGGGGACGGGCGCCGCAGGCCGACAAGCCCAGCCTCGAGGCCGCGGTCGCCAACGGTGTGGCGGACGTGACCATAAGCGAGCCCGGCAACCACACCGTCGTGGTCGGCGCAGGGAACAGCGCGCTGGACCTGACACTGGACCGTGGCCTCACGTGGAGCGAGGTCCGGTTCGACGTCGGCGCGGTATCGGCGGTCGCGGACCTGAGCGACCTTCACGTCGAGCGAGTGGTCCTGAACGCTGGCGCCTCTGACTTCGTGCTGAAGCTCGGCAGCCTGGCGGATGCCGTCGAGGTGCAGGTGAGCGGCGGAGCGATGAGCCTGACGATCCGCGTGCCGGCCAGCGCGGCGTGCAGCGTCCGTGCGACGAGCGGGCTGTCGGAGGTCGGCGTCCCCCAGTCGTTCCGTCGTATCACCGGCATCCCGGTCCTCGGCGACAGCACGTTCGTGTCGGACGGATCGGGCGGCCCCACGATCACGATCACGCTGACCTCGGGCGTGTCGGACATCCGGATAGAGACGTACTAGGGGATGATGATGGAAGGACCCAAGGACTCGCGGTCGGGGGCTCTCGCCTTCGGTGGCGCCGCGCTCATCGTGTTCGGCCTGTGGCTGTTCGTGCAGGCCAGTGGGTTGATCGACCAGAAGCTGCTCGATACCATCAACCGCTCGGCTGGCGCCCTCGTCCTCGTAGGACTCGGGGTGCTGGTGATACTCCTGTCACGTCGGGGCGTCCTGACCGGTCCGAAGCCCGGAGCGCGGCTGTACCGGTCTCGCAGCGACCGCGTGTTCAGCGGGGTGCTCGGCGGACTCGGGGCGTATCTCGGCGTGGACGCCGTGCTGCTCCGCGTGGCAGTGGTCCTGCTGACCGTCGTGGGCAACGTCGGACTCGTCGTCATCTACATCGTGATGTGGGTCATCGTCCCCGAGGAGCCGTCGATGGCGTACTCGGGCCAGTCCATCCCTCCCGCGCCACCCATCCCTGGAGCCTGAACAGATGCAGACAAGCGGAACTGACGAGACGGGCAGCCTGAAGCCCGCC
Source organism: Coriobacteriia bacterium (assembly GCA_036508875.1). Lineage (GTDB taxonomy): Bacteria > Actinomycetota > Coriobacteriia > Anaerosomatales > PALSA-660 > PALSA-660. The sequence goes on from DATCGP010000059.1 coordinate 11,538, forward strand.
GGACCGACGGTGGCGGGAACGGTGATCGACGCACACACGCACCTCTTCACCGTCGGGCTGCTGGAAGAGGTGCTGTCCAAGGAGCCGCCCGAGGCGATGAAGCGCTTCCGGGAGGGCCTGAAGACCCGCAAGTGGGGCCGTCCCGGACGCGAGCAGACCCTTCCCGAGATGACGCCGCAGCAGTGTGCGGCGTGGTACGTCGGCAGGCTCGCGGATGCGGGCGTGTCGCGCGCGGTGGTGATGTCCGTCATGTCCGACAGCCAGTGGACCCGTGACTTCCTGGCCGCCGCGAACGGTCACGTCACCGCCCTGTGCAACGTCGACCCGCGTGACCCGGGCGCGCCCGCGCTGCTCGAGCGCGAGATGGCGGCCGGTTTCAAGGGCGTCAAGCTCTTGCCCGTGAACCGGTGCTACCGCCTGTCCGACCCGGCGTGCAGGCCGTTCTTCGAGAAGGCGAGCGAGCTGCGCGCGTCGATCTGCGTGCACTACGGCGTGACCGTGGATCCCACCGGCGACCTCCGCTACGCGGACCCGATCGACCTGTCCCCGGTGTCCCGCGACTTCCCCGACATCTCGTTCGTGATCGCGCACTTCGGGGCGGGATGGTTCGACAGCGTGCTTCGGCTCGCATACCAGTGCAAGAACGTGTGCGTCGACACGTCGGGCACGAACAACTGGATGGACTACCACGTCCCCAAGATGACGCTCTCGGAGGTCTTCGAGCGGGCGCTGACGGCGATGGGCCCGGAACGGGTGCTGTTCGGCACCGATGCGGGGACCACGGCGCCCTATCGCACGTGGATCAAGTACCAACAGGTCCGCACGCTCGAGGAGATGGGCCTGTCCGACCGCGAGCGCGACCTCATTCTGCGCGGCAACGCGGCTCGCATCTACCACCTGGATGAGGTGCTCGAGGATGCCTGAGCCCAACGCCTATGACCGCTTCGTCGACTGGCGTAAGCGGCTCGCCCGGGAGATGCCGTTCTACCGGCGCGAGTTCGAAGAGCACAGCGTGCGGCGCGTGATCGACGTCGGTTGCGGCACGGGGATGCTGCCGATCCAGTGGGCGGCGTGGGGACTCGACGTCGTCGGAGTCGATCCCGACGCGGGGATGCTCGACAAGGCCGCGGTCAACGCGGAATCGGCGCGCGTGGAGATCGAAGCCGGAGGCGGTTCGGTCCGGTTCGTCCCCGGAGGCTTCGGCGGTCTCGCCGACCTGGGACTCGGTCCCGTCGACGCCGTCACCTGCAGCGGCAACGCGCTGCCCCACATCGAGTCGCAAGCGGCCCTCGGCCGCACCTTTCGCGACATCGCAGCGATGCTGCGGCCGGGCGGGCTGCTCGTCCTGCACCTGCTGAACCACGACCGTCTGCTCGACGCCCGCGTCCGCTCGATACCGCCCGTGGTGCGCGATGCCGAGGACGGCACCTGGGTCTTCCTGCGCTTCATGGACTACGACGGCGACGGTATCCGCTTCGACTTCGTGACGCTGCATCGCCCGATCGGCGCCTGGGAGAACGGGGATCCGTGGGAGATGACCTCGCGCCGGTCCGTCCACACGGCGCTGCCGTCCCAGCTTCTGCGAGACGAGCTCGCGGCGGCAGGCTTCGTCGATGTGCACGCGTACGGGAACCACAGCGGCGCGACTTTCCGGCCCGGTGAGGACGAATCAGTGCTGATGGTCGCGGTGCGGGGCGAGGGCGGGACCAGTCAGGACACCGGGTCCTAGCGGCACAGCCTCCGGCCGAGCGCACACTCCACGCCGCGGGCGGTCTCGCACGCTCCCACGGGCGCCTCGATGCCCTCGACCCCGAGCCGCTTGAGCTTCTCGTACAGGTGGCAGAGCGGAAGGCCGGCGACGTTCTGGTAGCACTCGCCGTCCTTGACCCTCGCCAGGTGCTTCTCGATGTTGTAGGCGCCCGCACACCCGAGCGCCTCGTCGCCCGCGAGCCACTCCGCCAAGGTCGCCTTGTCCAGAGCGCGCATCTCCACCGGCGTTGTGACGGCGAAGGTCACGGGCTCGGGCTGCCCCTCGTGTAGCACGGCGACCCCCGTGATCACCGAGTGGGAGCGTCCCGAAAGCTCGCCCAGCATCCGTGCGGCGTCGTCACGGTCCTTCGGCTTGCCCAGGACCCGGCGGTCGAGCACCACGATCGTGTCGAAGGCGAGCACCGTGGCGCGGCCCGCGCTGCAGGCCGCGCGTGCGGCGCGGGCCTTCTCGGCCGCGAGAGAGCGGGCCAGGACCGGCGGGACGCGCCGCAGTGGGGAGTCGAGGTCCTCGTCCGTCTCGGTGGCGATGGAGTCGTACGGGAGGCCGAGCCAAGCCAGCAGCCGGCGCCTTCGTGGCGAGGCAGAGGCGAGTATGACGGGGGCGTCTTCCATGCCGGCGATGATAGCGCACGCGCCACCCGCCGTTTTCCGGCCGTGGGCGTGGCACGCCATGCGCGCACAGTCCATAATCACTACGAATCCCGCCGCGTCGTGAGGCGGCGGGCCGTTCGCCGTATCTGGGGAGGAGTCGCATGGCGGGCCCACAGACGCCCCCTGTGCCGAAGCCGGTCCAACTCTTCGTTGTCCGGCTCAGCACGACGATGAAGTCACAGCGCCTGTATCCCTCCGGCAGCGACATCCCGCACCGGAGCGCCGTCGACGCCCTCGAGGCGCTCGAGGCGATCTTCGGCGAGGAACAATACCTCGAACTCAGAGTGGGCCGGGACGGTCTGCGCTATCAGGCGTCCTCGGTCTTCCCCCGCTCGCAGTCGTTCACGACCTTCGCCCGCGAGTTCTACAAGCGCAATCTCGCCGCTGTGCGCTTCCAGGAAGGCGTGACACCCGACGAGATACTGCTGTTCCTGTCGTTGATCATCGCCCCGCCGGAGCAGGTCGCCGCTGGCGGCGGCATGGAGGTCGGGCTCTCGGAGCTTGGCGTGGTGAACATCACCGTGTCCGAGACCGCGACCCGTATCGTCGAGACCGCGTTGCCCGGTACGATGCCCACGCCCGTAGAGATAGAGGCTGACAAGGACAAGAAGCACGAGCCGGAGGCGGAGTTCGACGAGGACGCGCTGAAGTCGATCGAGGAGATACTTGAGGAGGCCGGCGCCGACCAGCCTCGCGACCGCCGCCTGCTCATGCGAGCCCTGCGCGACAAGCGGGCCGTGGCCGAGTACCTGCAGGAGGCGCGAGAGCGCGGTAGCGAAGACAGCATCAAGGACCTCGCAAAGCGCATCGGTGCACTGGCCCGGAGCACGCGCAACGAAGTCCCGGCGGACCGCGTCGCGGTGCTCTCGGTCATCGCGGAGGCGATCTCGGACCTGTCTCCGCAGGAGCGGGGCGAGTTGTACCAAGACCACCTCATCGATCAGGCGAAGCGCGACCAGGCCCTCGCCGAGCTGGTCGACAAGCTGGGCGTCGACGAGCTCGTCGACCGTATCCTCGACCAGATCGACGAGACGCCGGAGGCGCTGACGGGACTTTCCCGCGCGGTCCGCAACCTCACCCTTATGAACGTGCAGGCACCCGGGGAGTCGGTTCTCAACCTCGTCGTCTCCAAGCTGCAGGCGGACGGTCGCAGCGACGGGTTCATCAGCGGCATGACGCAGGCCGCATCCCCGACGAAGATATCCGGCATCCACCAGTTCAAGACCGACCGGTCCGAGTCGGTCGGCATGGTGCTGCGCCTCGTCGACATGACTCCCGACGGGAGCGACGTGTTCGTGTTCGATGAGGCGGTCGAACCGCTCCGCAACGAGGCAGCGCGCGGGACCACCGACGGCGACGTGATCGAGTCGCTGATGGCGGTGGCGATGATGGAGCCGCGCGACGAGCAGTTCAACGCGATCATGACGATGCTCGAGGACAGCGTGGGCTACCTGATCGAGGCGGGCGAGGCCGACGTCGCAGCGGACGTGGCGGAGGCGCTGTCCGCGGCCTCGAACGACGAGACCCTCTCCGAATCGCATCGTGCCGCGATGGCGAAGCTGCTGCAGAGCATCGCGCGGCCGTCGTCCCTCGCCGCGGTCACGAGCGTGCTCCGGCGCTACAAGAGCGACACTCCCGAGTACATCGCATGCCGCCGGCTGCTCACCGTTCTGGGCACGGCCATCATCGACCCCCTGCTCGAGGTCCTTGCGGAAGAGAACGACATGGCCGCGCGCAAGGCGCTCATCGAGATGATCTCCGCCGTGGCGGGCAACTACGTCCACGAGCTGGGCGCGCGGCTGACGGACAAGCGCTGGTATCTGGTGCGCAACGTCGTCTCGATCATGGCGGCGACACACTCGCCCGACGCGCTGCCCTACCTTCAGAGGACACTGCGGCACAGCGACGCGCGCGTGCGCCGCGAGACGATCCGCGGGTTCGCGGCGATCCACACGGCGATGTCGGAGTCGATGCTCGTCGCCGCGCTCGACGACGAGGACGCGCAGAACGTGGAGCTCGCAGCCAAGTACCTCGACTCTCTCGGAACCCATGCGGCGGTGCCCGCGCTCGAGCTCATCGCCCGCGGACAGAGCCGCGGCAACCACGAGCAGCAGGTCCGGGTGGCCGCGATCGGAGCGCTTTCGCGCATCGGCGAGCCGACGTCGCTCCTGCTGTTCCAGGAACTCGCCAAGAAGCGTGGCTTCCTGTGGTTCGGCGGAGGCCGCGACAAGGAAGTACGCGCCGCGGCCACGGAAGCGCTCAAGGTCGCTCAAGCGGCGGCGCTGAAGGGGGCGTCGGCATGAGCGATGACAAGAAGCAGGTGGCTCCGGCCGGCTCCGCTCACGGGGGGTTGTCCTCGGACTCGATCTTCGAGCGCGCGACCACGGTCGAGGGCGCGGGCGTCGTCTATTCGACCCGCCAGACGTCCCGTACACGTGAGCTGCTCGCGCGCTTCACCGGCGCCCGCAGGTCCGTCACGTTCTACCCGCGCGGGCACGTCGTGGTCAAAGACAACCTCGAAGCGCTGTACAAGGCGATCGCGGAGTACCACAACGAGGGCGTCGATGTGCCGCTCGTCTTCTTCGAGGACGAGGTCATGCTCGGCGAGCAGCTGCTGGCAGCCGAGAGCGTCATCTTCGACCAGCTCATCCGGGACATGCAGGCCTCGGGCATGACGAGCGTGGACTTCACGCAGGGGCTGACTCTCGACGAGCTCGAGCGCGCGATGCAGGTGCTCTCCTGCGACTGGGGCGGACTCGAGGCGATGGGCGGCCTGGAGGCGGCGGTCGCCTCCAGGGACATCCCGCACGTCGAGATCGGAACGGTCGCGTTCGCTCGCGACCCCGACGACTTCGCCACCCGGATCACGGTGGACAGCGAGATCACCTACACCAAGGCGCTTGACGCTCTCCGTGACTTCAGCCGGAAGCAGGAGCATGGCAAGAAGCCATCGGTGGACCAAGCTCGCGACGCGGTCCGCAGCGTCGTCGACAACGTCCTCGAGAACAAGGGCGCGATGCTCGAGCTCTCGGGGCTGAAGGACTACGACGAGTACGCGTTCTTCCACTCGGTGAACGTGACGATCCTGTCGATCGCGCTCGGATCGCTCATCTCGTCGAACAAGCGCTTCCTGAACTCCCTCGGTGTCGGCGCGCTGATGCACGACGTCGGCAAGATGGCCGTCGAGATGGAGGTCCTCAACAAGCCGGGCTCGCTCTCCGCAGAGGAGTGGGCGCTCATGCGGATGCACCCGGTCTACGGTGCGGAAGTGGCCGCCGGGATGCGCGGGCTCGACCGCTCCTCGATCGTCGTCATCCTCGAGCACCACATGCGCTACGACCTCGACGGGTATCCCGAGCGCCGTCCGCGCCGGCCCCAGCACCTCACGAGCCGCATCGTGGCCATCGCGGACTCGTATGACGCGATGACCTCACGGCGCAGCTACGCGGTCGCCCATAGGCAGGACGAAGCGGTTGAGGTGCTCGCGAAGAACGCCGGCACCGCATACGACCCGGTGCTCGTCCGGATGTTCACCCAGATGCTGGGCATGTATCCGCCACGATCTCTGGTACGGTTGACCACGGGCGAGGTCGGGGTCGTCATCAAGCCGAACACCGACATGCTCTCCCCTTGGGTGCGCGTCATCACCGACGCCGAAGGCGTGTTCACCGAGCCCTTCGACGTCGACCTGCAAGACACGTCGAGTGCGGGCGATCGCAAGGTCGCGGTGTGTCTGGATCCACGCACCCTCAACATCGATGTGGACGACTATCTGCACTAGGGTATCGACCGCCACGTGCGGTCGGCCGGTACGAACCGAAGCACGCCTGACTCCAGTCCGAGGAGCGTCAACATCATGGCCAAGAAGCCCGCAACCGCCCCGCTGGTCTCCCTGCGCGCGCGTATCATCACCGCGACCGTCCTCGTCATGGTGCTGCTGGCCGCGACCGCAGGTGCGACGGCACGCTTCTACACCGACATGCAGTGGTTCTCGGACCTCGGGCAGTCGGCGGTCTTCTGGACGCGCATCTGGAGCGGATGGGCCCTCGGCGCCGCTTTCGCCGTTCTCACGTTCGCGATCGTCTACGCGAACTTCCTCATCGCCCGCCGGCTGCGGCCGCGGGTGGCCGTCGCTGCCTATCCCCAAGGGACGCCGCTGACACCTCAGCAGCAGATCGAGGAGATGGTCCGCCGCGTGCGCGACGGCATCGACCCGTGGGCGTGGCTCATCATGCTGCTGCTGGCAGCCTTCGTGGCCATCAGCATCGGCTTCGCGATGGCAGGCGACTGGGAGGTCTTCCGCCTCGCATTGGCGTCCAAGCCGTTCGGCGTCGTAGACCCGCAGTTCGGTCTCGATGTGGGCTTCTACGTCTTCACACTGCCGGCGTTGCGCCTGATCTCCGACTGGCTGTTCGGGGTCCTGGCGCTGACACTGGTGCTCACGATCCTGGTGCACCTCTACGAGGGCGGCATCCGGCCCACCGAGCGGCTCCGTGGTTTCGATCCGCACGTAAAGGCGCACATCTCGGTGCTGCTCGGGATCATCGTCGCCTCGAAGGCGTTCGACTACTGGCTGGCGATATACGAGCTGAACTTCTCGCCGAGAGGGCAGGTTCTCGGCGCGTCCTACACCGACGTCACCGCGCAGATCCCGGCCTACTGGATACTCATCGTGATCTGTCTCGCGATGGGCGTGCTGCTACTGCTCAACATCCGCTACAAGGGCTGGAAGCTCCCGCTCATCGGAGTCGGCGTCTGGGTCGGCGCCAGCGTGCTCGTCGGCACCGTCTACCCGGTCGTGGTCCAGCAGCTCATCGTGGCGCCGAACGAGCTCGCGTTCGAGAAGCCCTACATCCAGCGCAACATCACCGCGACGCGCGCCGCGTTCGACCTGGAGTCGATCGTCGCCACGGCGTTCCCCGCCGCCACCGATCTGACCGCGGCCGACATCGCGGAGGCCACCTCCACCGTCAAGAACATCCGCCTCTTCGACCCGAACGTGGTGGTCGATTCCTACAAGCAACTGCAGGAGATCCGCTTCTACTACGACTTCCGGGGCGTCGACATCGATCGCTACGTGATCGACGGCGTGCGACGTCAGGCCCTGATCTCGGCGCGCGAGATGAACGTGTCGCAGCTCGACGCCACGGCGAACACGTGGATCAACCGGCACCTGGTCTACACACATGGGTACGGCGTGGTGATGAGCCCCGTCAACGAGGTCAGCAACGAGGGACTGCCGCTGTTCTTCATCCAGGACCTCCCCCCGAAGTCGTCGGTCGACATCACCGTCACGGTCCCTGGGATCTACTTCGGTGAGGAGACGAGCGACTACGCGATCGTGGACACCACCCAGAAGGAGTTCGACTACCCGGTCGGAGGCGAGAACGCGACGACCGCGTACTCCGGCGGCAACGGCATCCCGGTCGGGTCGCTCGGCGACCGGCTGGCGTTCGCGATCGTCAACGGCGACGTCGAGATCCTGTTCTCGAGCGCCATCACGCCCACGAGCAAGATGCTGTACCGCCGCACGATCACCGACCGCGTGACCGAACTGGCTCCGTGGCTCACGCTCGACAGCGACCCGTACCCGGTGGTAGTCGACGGCCACATCCTCTGGGTGCTCGACGGCTTCACTACCTCCAGCGACTACCCGTACTCGCAACGCGAGGGCAGTACGGGCCTGAACTACATCCGCAACTCCGTCAAGATCACGGTGGATGCGTACAACGGCAAGACCACGTTCTACGCTTTCGACGAGTCCGACCCGATCCTGGCCGCATACCGCGACCTGTTCCCGACGCTGTTCGTCGACGCCTCGCAGATGCCTGAGGCGATCCGCGCCCACCTGCGCTACCCGGAGGACCTCTTCCGGATGCAGGCCGAGGTCTACAAGACCTACCACATGCTCGATCCGCAGGTCTTCTACAACAAGGAGGACCAGTGGGCGATACCGGGCGAGGGCACCGACAACCCGATGGACCCGTTCTACGTGCTCATGCAACTGCCGGGTGAGACCAGCGAGGACTTCCTGCTCATGGAGCCCTTCACCCCCCGCAGCAAGGACAACATGATCGGCTGGATGGCGGCGAAGTCGGACCCGGCTTCGTACGGTCAGCGCATCGTCTACAACTTCCCGAAGCAACGGCTCGTCATGGGGCCGCAGCAGATCCGGGCGCGCCTGAACCAGGAGCCGGACATCAGCAAGGAGCTCACGCTGCTGAACCAGCAGGGGAGCAACGTCATCTTCGGGAACCTGCTCGTGATCCCGATCCGGGACTCGATCGTCTACGTGGAACCGCTCTACATCCAGGCCTCACAGTCGCCGATGCCCGAGCTGAAGCGCGTGATCGTGGCGTACTCGGATCGGATCGCCATGGACACGAACCTGGGCGGCGCGCTCGCCAAGGTCTTCGGCGCCGGGGCCGACGCGTCGACCGGCACCACCGGATCCGTCACGCCGACGAGCACCGTGCCCGCGGGATCCTCGGACGATATCATCGCTGCGCGGGACCTGTACGCGAAGGCGCTGGCGGCGCAACAGGCGGGCGACTGGGCGTCGTACGGTACCTACATCAAGCAGCTCGGCGACATCCTGGACAGACTGGCTTCAGCCTCGCAGGTGACGACGGCGACCGCCAAGTAAGCCGCAGGTCGTAGCGCTGTCCATGCCCTCCGACTGTCGTCGGAATGGTACCGATAGGGTGTGTCGGAATCCGATCGTATGTGGCTTCCGACCGCTCGCCGGTGGCGTGTTCTGGCGGATTGTGGTAAGGTACGGCCTCGGGTGGTCCGCGTTGGGCCACGGAAGGTGCTCCATTGGCGTGCTGCCGTCGCGTCAGGCAGGCAGCAGGGACCGGCGCCGGAGCGCGAAATCGGACTAGGTGCGCCGCTCGGCTGTTTTCCACAAGCACGGTCGAGCAGAGCGGCGTTCCAGGAGACGAGAGCATCGGTCCCAGCTTCGGAAAAACGCATACTCGTGCTCTTTTCTGGCACACGGCGGCGGCCCGATGACGGCCCGCACGTGAGCCGAAGGTGCGAGGCAGCTGCCCTTCCTGCTTCCCTCCGTGTCGCGCCCTCCGCGACGCATCCACCACCCCCAAGCTGTCTTGACGCATGCCCCAGTGCGTAGTTCGACGCGCCTTCGCTTGTCGCCGCCAGTCCTGCTCCCGGCACACGGAGGCCCTTGTGAAGGTACGTAGTCTGTTGAGCTCCAGCCAGGTCGCGCGCGGTCTCACCGCTGCGACCCTGGCCGCAGCCCTCGCGGTCAGCGGGGGCTCCATCCCGATCGCATGGGCCGCGACGGTCCCTGCTTCCGCTCCCATCGTCGTCGAAGCGTCGGCGGTCGCGACCGCGTCGGTGGCCGCGTCAGCCACACCGGATGCGACCACAGTGGTGACGGTCGTGCCGGTCGTGACGGTCGTGCCGGTCGTGAAGCCGGTCACCTTCGCCGTTCCCAAGAAGCTCACGGTGCGCCAGATCATCACGAAGGTGGGCCGTGAAGCCCACCTGAAGCAGTCCGAGATCGACGGGCTGATGTGGATAGCGAAGCGCGAGTCGAACTTCCACTCCACGAGCGCGTCCCGGAGTGGATGCTACGGGCTCTTCCAGCTGTCCCGGGGCATGGCCAAGGGCCATCCCTGGAAGGACCCGGCATGGAACACCAAGCGCGCCATCAAGTACATGAAGGGCCGCTACGGCGGCGTGCTCAAGGCCAAGGCCTTCTGGCTCAGGCACCACTGGTACTAGGACCCCGGAGGCCCGGCCTCCGTTCACCGGCCGTCTCCCCGCGCATCTAGGGGAGGCGGCCGGCCTGCGTTTCGGGTATGTTCATGGAGGCATATGCATGCGGCCGTCCGAGCCTTAAGGAGGTCCGATGAGCGACGACACGCAGGAGCCTGACGAGGGAGCGTCACAGGACGACTTCCTCGCGAGGATCCTCGACAAGCTGGTCGACTTGGCGCAGACCGCGCGCGACTGGGTCCGCCAGGAGGCCGAGTCGGTCGTCAAAGAGAAGATCGTTCCCCCGCTGCAGAAGCTGGGGATCGCTGTCGCTTCCGCCTTCGCGGCCGCCACGCTGCTGGTCATCGGGCTGATCTTCATCGCGGTCGCCGGCATCGTGTACCTCTCCCAGCTGCTGGGCGTCGCACTCGCGTTCCTGCTGATCGGGCTGGTCTTCGTGCTCGGAGCGGCGATCTTCACCACTCGCAAGGTCAAGGCGATGCAAAGATGAGCGAGAATCCCGTCGTGCCGGCCGACGCTGCGATCACCCTGGACCAGATCCGGGGCAAGGCGCTGGCGATCCGGGACGAGGTCAAGCAAGAGATCTCCGACCAGGTCAGTGACCGTCGAAACCAACTGGTCGCGGCGGGCGTCGTCGCGATCGTCGTGGTCGTCGGCATCGCGTACCTCGTCGGCTCGCGCGCCGGACGGCGCTCGGCCGGACCGCGCCCCCACTAGGGCAACGTGGAACTCCTGGACGTCAGCGCATCCGCGGGCGCCGTGTCCGCTCGCGTAGCCTTCTCGCCGGGTGAGCCGATGCGGACCTCCGAGGTCCCCGGTCTCTCCGTCGCCGCTCTTGCGGCCCTGCCCGGTCTACGCGGACATCGCTGCGACAACGGCGCCGGGCTCACGTTCGCTGAGGAGCTGGTCGATACCGAGTTCGCTCACCTCATCGAGCATGCCGCCCTCGAACTCATGGCGATGGCGGGCGCTTCTCCGCTGCTGCGTGGCAAGACGTTCTGGGACTTCGCTGCGGAGGGACGAGGCGTCTTCCGGGTGCGCATAGAGTGCGAGGACGAGGCGCTCGCGCGCGGCGCGTTGGATTCCGCGTGCGTGTTCGTGCGCGCGCTGGCGCGGGGGGAAGCGGCGATGGACATGGAGGCCGAGGCGCGCCGGCTTCGTGGGTGCTGGCGGCGTCCGTGCCCGCCCGTGATTTGACCGCGCCCCCGCCGGCGGTGTAGCCTACGCGAACCCAGCGGCGTCTTGCCGCCGGGCTTCACATACGACATCACGGACGTGAGGGAAGAGGGCCCGCGGGCCCAGCCACCCCTCCCATGTCCCCGGCCAGATCCGCGAGACGCGGAGGAAGCCGGTCGGCTTCCCGGACCGTTATCCGCCGGGGTTGAGGTCTTCCCGTGGCCGCGTGCGCGGGGGACGAAGACAGGTGGTACCGCGAGAGACGACCCTCGCCCTGTTGAATAGGGGGTCGTCTTGTTGTTTCCGGGGAAAGCTCCTCGGAGGCGGATGCGGAAGGCGGGTGAGCGCAGATGGGCACTGCACGAGTCATCTTCGACCGTTGGGACGGGATGTACGTGGCGGCCATGTCCGAGGTGCGGTCGTCGGCCGTCCGTGACCTGTTCGCCGCCGCGTCGCGCCCCGGCGTCATCTCGCTGTCCGGCGGCATGCCCGACGTGCGTCGCGTTCCCCACGATGCGGTGCAGCGCGCGGTCCGCGAGGCGATGGCTCACGACGGGCCGTCGGCGCTCCAGTACGGGTCGAGCAGCGGTCGGGTGCAGCTGCGCTCCACGATCGTCGGCCTGATGGGTGAGAGCGGCGTGCGCCTATCCGAGGACGACATCATCGTGACCGCGGGCGCTCAGCAGGGGCTCGACCTGCTCGCGAAGGTGTTCCTGGACCCCGGCGACGTCGTCATCTGCGAGGGCCCGACCTACGTCGGCGCGCTGCAAGCGTTCTCCGCATACCGGCCGCGCATCGAGTGCGTCGACATGGACGAACACGGCATGCGCATGGACCTGCTGGAGGGCCTGCTGCGCCGCCTGGGCCCGCGGGGCGCGAAGTTCATCTACACGATCCCCAACTTCCAGAACCCCGGCGGAGTGACGCTTTCGGGGGAGCGCCGCCGGCGACTGCTGGAGCTCGCGCAGGAGTACGACATCCCGGTGGTCGAGGACGACCCGTACGGGCGGTTGCGCTACGAGGGCGGTCACATCCTCCCGCTGAAGGCCTTGGATCCCGACGTGATCTATCTCGGGACGTTCTCCAAGATCTTCGCGCCCGGGCTGCGGCTCGGCTGGATGGCGGCGCCCCGCCCGATACTCGCCAAGGTCCTGCCGGTGAAGCAGGCCGCCGACCTGTGCGGCTCCTCTTTCGCCCAGTCGGTCGCCGAGCACTACATGACTGGCACCACGTGGCGCCGCGTGCTCGCGGACCTCACACGCACCTACCACGAGCGACGCGATGCGATGCTAGGCGCGCTGGAGGAGCACTTCCCCGCGGATGTGGCCTGGACTCACCCGGAGGGCGGCTTCTTCGTATGGGTGACGCTGCCCGGCTACGTGGACACGCGCCCGCTGCTGGCGGAAGCGGTCGAGCACGGCGTGACGTTCGTGCCGGGCACCGACTTCTACCCGGACGGCCGCGGCGCCAACAGCCTCCGCCTCGCGTTCTGCTACGAGGAGCCGGTCCAGATCGCCGAGGGGGTGCGCCGGATCGCGGAGGTGCTGGAAGACACGCTGCAGCTGTACCGGGCGTTCGCAGCCGCAGGGGCCATCGGTGACACGAGGCGGGCGCCGGAAGCGGCGACCGCGCTGACGGGAGGCGAACGGTGAACGAGAAGATAGCGGTGCTCATGGGCGGGCGCTCGCTCGAGCGCGAGGTCTCGCTGCGCAGCGGCGAGAGGGTCTTCGGCGCGCTGAACGAGCTCGGGTACCGCGCGCTCGCCCTCGATGTCACACCGGACCTCGTGGAGACACTGCGCCGTGAGAGGCCCGACGCGGTCTACATCGCGCTGCACGGCAAGTTCGGCGAGGACGGGACGGTGCAGGAGGCGCTCGAGTTCCTCGGCATTCCCTACACCGGTCCTGGCGTGGTCGCCAGCTCGCTGGCGTGGGACAAGAGCCTCTCGAAGCGGCTCTTAGCGGAGGCCGGCATCCCCACTCCGGCGTGGGTGACGTTCACGAAGGACGCATTCAAGGAGATGGGCGCCGCGACCGTGCTCGACCTGGTCCCTGCAGCGGTCGGCGGGCTGCCGGTCGTGGTGAAGCCGACGAAGCAGGGTTCGGCGCTCGGGCTCACGAAGGTGGAGACCGCCGAAGGCCTCGCCGACGCGCTTCTCACGGCGCTGTCGTTCGGTGACGCTGCGCTGGTGGAGAAGTGGGCGGACGGCGTCGAGATCGCGGTCTCGGTGCTGGACGGCCCGGACGGCCCCGAGGTGCTCCCACCGGTCGAGATGGTGGCCAAGTCCGGCCTGTTCGACTTCAGCGCCATGTACACAGCCGGCGAGACCGAGTACTACTGCCCCGCTCGGTTGGACGCGCCGGTCCAGACGGAGGTCATGGCACTCGCGGCGCGGTGCCACACGCTGCTCGGATGCCGCGACGTCAGTCGCTGCGACATGGTCGTCGACGGACAGGGTCGCCCCTTCGTGCTCGAGGTGAACACGAGCCCCGGCATGACCGAGGTGTCGCTGCTGCCGATGGCGGCCGCGGCCGCGGGCGTCAGCTTCCCGGAACTCGTGGACCGATTCGTGCGCTCGGCGCACGGACGGCGGAAGTAGGGGTACAGTATTCCTTGCGCGCAAAGCGCCGGATCGGGCGGTCGCGCGAATGGAAAGCCGGGACGGATAAGATGGGGGTGTGCGGAATGTACGAATACCGACGTGGTGGCAGCAAGTTTGGCGCGTTCGTCCTTGGCGGGCTCGTGGGCGCCCTGATCGGGATGTTGTTCGCCCCGCGTTCCGGCAAGGAGACGCGCGAGATGCTCGCCGAGCGTGGCCAGGAGTACCTGGACTCGGCGATGGACGTCTATGACGACGGTCGCGACAAGCTCGTCGAGGCCTTCTCTGCCGCGAAGGGCACGACGGCGGACCGCGCGGAAGAGCTCAAGGGCAAGGTCGATGAGTTCAACCAGACGCTGAAGGCCAAGGTCGACGAGGCATCGGTCGCCGCCGGCGCCAAGGCCGAGGACCTCGGCAAGGGCGCGGCTGCGGGCATCAAGACCGGGGCCGCGGCAGCCAAGACCGGGATCGATGTCGCCTCCGAGAAGACGAAGGACGCGCTCGAGTTCGTGGCCGAGAAGGCCGCGGCAGCTCCGGTAGTGGAAGCGGCCCCCGAGCCGACCGCGTAGCGCTTTCCCTGACACGATCGGGAAGCTACCAGGTCGGTCGCCGCTTCCATACGGCGGCCGGCCCTGCTGCATTTGACGAAGGACGACGAGATCATGGTACGAGCGAGCGAGGTCGAGGGAAGTGCGCTGATCGGCCCGGACGGCTCGAGCCTCGGGACGCTCGAGACGCTGCTTCTGCATCCCGACGGAACCCCCGTCGTGGTCGGGGCGGCGGTCCGGCCGCCGGCGGCCCTCGTGGTCGTGGCGAAGGCCCAGACGTTCATCCCGCTGTCCACCCTCACCTTCTCGGACGAGCGGGTCACGACCTCGCTGCCCAGACTTCCCAAGGTGCGCGACGCGGCGGACGCGCTCGGGTTCGACCCGGACTTCACGGTCATCTGGTCGGGCATGCCGGTCGAGGGCCCGTCGGGCATCCGGGCCGGGAAGGTCGCCGACTTCGAGTTCGACCCCGAGACCGACGCTGTGGTGTCGATGGTCGTCGACGGAGGAGCGGTGGCGACGGCCGCCTACGGCGCGCTCACCGTTCCGGACGGCGCGATCGTCGGCTACACAGCCGGCGCCGTGCACCTGAACCGCGAGCTGGTGGAACTCGAGGCTGAAGGCGGGATCGCCAAGGCGGCCGCAGCCGCCGTCGTCGGCGCCAATGAGGCGGCCGCCGCGGTCGGCGAGATGGCCGGCAAGGCGGTCGTCAACGCCGGCGCGGCCACGGGCCGCGCGCTGAAGGCGGCAAAGGACGCCCAGATCGGCGAGCGCGCCGCGGACAGAGTCGGCAAGACATGGCGCGACTCGGTGAAGGCGTTCCGTGAAGGAATGGACGGCGACGAGTAGCCCGCATACCGGCGAAGAGAGGCTCCCGCAGTGGCTCGGAAGATACGCACACTCACCGTGGAGAGGATCGGGGACCTTCCCGACCCGTGTTCCGCGTGCGCGGTGTGGGAGAACGCCGGCACGTCGCCGGCCAGGTGCGCGAGCGGTCCAGCGCGGGAAGAGCTCGCGTCCTGGGTGCGCATGGTCCGCTCCGAGTGGGGCGAGTGCGGCCGTATCGTGTACGAGAACGGCGAGGTTCTCGGATTCGTGAAATACGCTCCGCCGCGCTTCTTCCCGCGGGCGGCCTCGATGCCGTCAGGCGTCCCGGACGGCGACGCGGTGCTCCTGGCATGTCTCCATGTCGAGCCCGACGTGCGCGACGCCGGCCTCGGCAAGGTGCTGCTGCAGGCGGCGCTACGCGACCTGGTGTCCCGCGGCGAGCGCGTGGTCGAGGCGTACGCGTCATCCGACCCCGCGGACCGGGAGACGACCCCGCTCATAACGATGGATTTCCTGCTCAAGCAGGGCTTCACCGTGGTCAGACCGCACCCGACCACTCCGCTGATGCGGCTCGAGCTGAGGATGCTCGCAAGCTGGACGGACAGCGTCGAGGCGGTGCTCGAGGCGCTGCAGCTGCCGCGCCGGGTCGGCGAGCGCGTGCCGGCTCCGCTCGTGAACCCGATGCGCAGCGAGGGAACGCGGCGGTGACCGAGACCGGCTCCACGCCCGCGGCGCGCGTTCGCAAGGCGGGATCACTCGAGCGTGTGCGATCCTTCCTGGCGGTCCACGGGCTCGAGGACGGGATGGTCTCCTTCGACGACCGTTCCACCAAGACGTGCGAGCTGGCGGCACAGGCCGTGGGCTGCGAGGTGGGCCAGATCGTCAAGTCGCTCGTGTTCGTCGCCGACGACCGCCCTGTGCTTGCACTCGTGGCCGGGGACAGGCGTGGAGACACCAAAGCGATCGGTGCGCTCCTCGGGGCTCGCTCGGTGCACTTCGCGGACGCCGACACTGTGCGGACGGCGACCGGATACGCGATCGGCGGCGTTTCCCCCTACGACCTCCCGGACGAGCTGACGGTGCTGATCGACGAGTCATTGGGGCGCTTCGACATCGTCTACACGGCGGCTGGAACGCCTTCGTCCATGGTGCGGGTGCCGCGTGAGACCCTGTTCGCGATCGTTCACGGGCAGGTGGCACGAATCTCGCGCGAGCAGGCGCTATGAGCGAAGACACGGAAGAACAGAGCGCGCAGGACGGCGAGGCTCGCGCCCGGAGACGGGCGTGGCTTGCCGTGAACGTGGCTGCGACCGCGCTACTGCTGGCGTTCCTGGGCTTCGGCCCCGTGCCCGTGCGGGCGACGATCGACGGCACGCGGACCTGGGTCCTTCGCGGGACGACCGCCGCGGGCCTGATGCGCCAGGGCCGTTTGGCCGCAGCGGGCGATCTCGTCACGCCGGACGGACGCACCGTGGTGCCCGGGGGCGGGGGCTCGCCCACGATCGACCTGGACGGCGAAGCGGTCACGGCCGCGGCGCCGCTCGACAGCGGCGCGAACCTCGTCAGCAGGCGCGGGCTCGACCTGGTGGAGCCGACGGTGACCCGCACGATCGAGACGACGCCCGCCGTGCGCTACCGGGGAAGCGGGCCGCGCGAGAGCGTCGAGCAGTCAGGGACACCGGGCACGGTCGAAGTGGTGGTCGGTGCGGTGAGCGGCGAGGAGCGGTCAAGGCGCGTCATCTCGGCGGGGACCTCCACGACCGTCCGCCGTGAGCCCGCGTGGCGCGGCAGCATGCAGGTCGCGCTCACGTTCGACGACGGCCCGTGGCCGGGGAGCACCGACGCGATCCTGGCCCAGCTGAAGGCAGCCGGGGTGAAGGCGACGTTCTTCATGATCGGTTCCGCTGTCAGCAGACGCCCCGCGATCGCGAAGCGCGTGTTCGCGGCGGGGATGGAGGTCGGGAACCACACTCAGGGCCACCG
>DATCGP010000060.1:0-18539 GCA_036508875.1 Coriobacteriia bacterium
CCAGGAGGAACCCTCGCTCGCGCAGGATGTCGAGTACCTCCAGAGTGGCGCTGTCGGAGGCGAGCAACCGGCGCGTCAAGTCGAGCCGGAGGGCGGCCGCCCGAGCCACGATGGGAGGCGCGGGGGCGCCTCCGCACGCCCTCGCAAGCGCCGAGACGGTCTCTTCGAGCGTCCCCGTCGCACCCAGGAAGCGCTCGCTGTAGGAGGCGCGGTAGGCGGCGGCGAACGCCTCGGGATCGACGCCGAGATCGACGGCCATGTCGTGCGAGACGACGTCGCGCACCGAGGGCGGGATGGGCGGCACCAGCGTCCCCCAGAGGTCGAAGAGAACGGCTGCCGGACGGGGCATGTCAGCAGCAGGGGCGAGCTGAAAGGGCCCGCCGCGCCGGGGCGATGATGGTCAGGCCGGGGTCCTGGGCGCGCACCCCGATGTCGACGCGCACCTGGTCGTTGCCCTTGCCGGTGCAGCCGTGCGCGATGCATCTCGCGCCGGTGCGGTGAGCCTCTTCCACCAGATGCTTGACGATGATCGGGCGCGACATCGCGGAGAGCAGCGGGTACTTGTTCTCGTACAGTGCGTTGGACTTCAGCGCCTTGGCGAGGAACTCGGTCACGTACTCCTCGCGCACGTCCTTGACGACCGACTCGACCGCGCCGATCCTGAGCGCCTTCTCGCGCACGACCTCGAGGTCCTGCCGCTCCTGGCCCACGTCGATCGCGAGCGCGATCACGTCGAGGTCGTGGTTCTCTTTCAGCCATTGGATCGCGACGGAGGTGTCGAGACCTCCGGAATATGCGAGAACGCACTTCTCTCTCGTCATGCTGGGACTCACTTCCTTGTCTTGAAGAGATGCGGGTGGGACCGGACACGCGCGAGGCGGGACCGGCAGCGTCCGTCAGCCGGGACTCGGACCGGCTGGGCGGGACCTCTAGGATCGGCCCCGGTACTTCTCGATCGTGTCGACGATGGCCGCGCCGTCGGCGGCGGAGCGGGTTATCACGAGGATCGTGTCGTCGCCCGCGATGGAGCCGACGACCTCATCGAGCCCGGCCCCGTCGAGCGCCGCGGCCACGCCGGGTGCGGTGCCCGGCGATGCCTTCACGATCACCATCGTGTCCGCTTGGACGACCTTGGTGACGAGCTCCGAGATCATCCGCTGCAGATGCAGGTCCTCGGCCAACACGTAGACACCCTCCGGCAGCTTGCGCAGCCCCATCTCCGTGATGTCGCGCGAGACCGTCGCCTGGGTGCACACGTAGCCCGCCGCCCGCAGGCGGTCCACAAGATCGCGCTGCGTGCGAATCCGCTCGCGCCGCACGACGCGACGGATGACGTCCTGACGATCGAGTCGCTTCTTCATCGATTCACCCCATGACCATGGTCAGCAGTGCCTTCTGGGCGTGCAGGCGGTTCTCAGCCTCGTCATAGACGACGGAGATGCGGGAGTCGATGACCTCGTCGGTGACCTCTTCGCCCCGGTGGGCGGGCAGGCAGTGCATGAAGAGGGCTCCGGGCGCGGCCTTCGCCATGAGGTCGGCGTCCACGCGATACGGCAGGAACTCCCTCACGCGCTCGGCGTGCTCGGCCTCCTGGCCCATCGACGCCCAGGTATCGGTGATGACGACCTCCGCATTCGCGACAGCCGCCGCCGGGTCGCGAACGACGCTGAGTGCGGAACCGGTGAACTCGGCGATCTGTGTGGCCCGCTCCAACGCGGCCGGCAGCGGGTCGTGGCCCTCAGGACATCCGACCGTGAGGTTCATGCCGGCGAGCGCCGCACCGATGAGCAGCGTGTTCGCCATGTTGTTGCCGTCACCCACGTACGCGGCGTTCAGGCCGGTCAGGTTGTGCTTGTGCTCGCGGATCGTGACGAGGTCGGCCAGCACCTGGCACGGGTGGTAGTCGTCCGTGAGCGCATTGATCACGGGGACCGACGCGTGCAGGGCGACCTCCTGGATGTGGGACTGCTCGTAGGTGCGCAGAACGATGCAGTCGACGTACCTCTCGAGGACCTTCACCGTGTCCTGCACCGACTCGCCCCGGGAGAACGCGCTCCCCTCGCCTATCAGCAGGACCGGCGTTCCGCCGAGGCGCTCGATCGCGACCTCGAAGCTCACGCGCGTCCGAAGCGACGGCTTGAGCATGATGACCGCGACCGCCTTGCCCGCCAGCGGCCGATAGTTCGATCCCGTAGCGATCGAAGCGCGCTTCTGGATCGCGACGCGCTCGAGGAAGAAGTTCAACAGGTCGGGCGTGAACTCGCCCAACGTCAGGATGTCGCGCCCCTGCAGACCATTCATCGCTTGCCCTTCCGGCACATCAGTCATGTGGCCAACTCATAAAGCTCGGCCAAGAGTGTATCAACCTCGGGCCTTGCGCACACGAGAGGAGGCAGGATACGCAGAATATGCGCGCCGATGTTGTTCAACACGAGTCCGCGTGCAAGCGCCTTCGAGGCGACCTCGCCCGCGATCGGGTCCTTGAACTCGAGCGCGTTCATGAGACCGGCGCCGCGAACGTCCGCGACGGTCCCGGTGTCCGATGCGAACGCGCGCAGCCGGGAGCGCAAGTACTCCCCCGACTCGACCGCGCGCTCGCCCAGGCGCTCGGTCTGCAACGCGCCCAGGCACGCGCGCGCAGCCGCACACACGACCGGCCCGCCGCCGAACGTGGAGCCGTGGTCCCCGGGGGCGAACGCGTCCGCCACGTCCACGTCCGCGAGCACAGCGCCGATCGGAAGGCCGTTGGCGAGAGACTTCGCCAGGCACATCACGTCAGGCCTCACCCCGTAGAGCTGCCACGCGAACGCCGGGCCGGTGCGCCACATGCCTGTCTGCACCTCGTCGAACATGAGCAGCACGTCCCGCTCGTCGCACAGGGCGCGCGCGGCCGCGAGATAGCCCGGGTCGCACGGGAAGACGCCGCCCTCTCCCTGCACCGGCTCGAGCAGGACGGCACAGGTGGAATCGGTGACCGCCGCTTCGAGCGCCGCGATGTCGTTGAGCGGGACGTGCGAGAACCCCGCCGGCAGCGGCGCGAACGCCTCCTGCTTGCTGGGCTGCCCGGTCGCGGCCAGCGTCGCGAGGGTGCGTCCGTGGAACGACCGCTCCGCGGTCACGATCTCGTGGCACTTCGGTCCCCTGCGCGCCCTGCCCCACTTGCGCGCCAACTTGATCGCGCCCTCGTTCGCCTCCGCGCCTGAGTTGCAGAGAAAGACCCGCGCATCCCCGCCGTGAAGCCCCACCAGGTCCCGGGCGAGCTCGTCACGGTGTTCGACGTAGTAGAGGTTGCTGACGTGCGTCAGCTTCCCGATCTGCTCGCGGACCGCTTCGACCACGGCCGGGTGGCTGTGCCCCAGGTTGACGGCGCCGATCCCCGCGACGAAGTCCAGGTACTCGCGGCCATCGTCGTCGTACAGGCGCATCCCTTCACCGCGGACGAACATCACCGGCTTGCGCGCGTACGTATGCATGTGGAACTGCGCGTCGAGCGCCGCCTCCTGCTCGTAGAGCATGCCCATCGCGCTCACGCACCTTCCGGAGTGATCATCGTTCCGACGCCTTCGTCGGTGTAGACCTCGAGCAGCAGCGCGTGCGGAACGGTCCCGTTCAGGATGTGCGCCCGGGGAACGCCGCCGCGCAACGCTCGCGCGCACGCCGCCACCTTCGGGATCATCCCGGACCTGAGCGAGTCCGCCGCGATGAGGTCCTCGGCCTGCTGCAGCGACAGCGCGCTGATCAGCGAGGACTTGTCGGCGAAGTCCGCGTACAGGCCGTCCACATCGGTGAGGAAGATCGCCTTCGATGCGCCGAGCGCCGCGGCAAGCTCACCAGCCACCGAGTCGGCGTTGACGTTGTAGGAACCGCCGTCTTCGCCGTAACCCACGGTCGCGATGACCGGGATGAACCCGTCGTCGATCAGCCCCGTCACCACGGTGGTGTCGATCGCCTCGATCTCCCCCGCGCGCCCCAGGCGCTCGGAGACCGCGTGCGCTTTGAGCAGGTTCGCGTCGTCGCCCGAGATGCCCACGGCGAACCGGCCGTGGCTGTTGATGGAGGAGACCAGCTCCTTGTTGACCTTCCCGACCAGCACCATCTTCACGACTTCCATCGCCTCGTCGTCGGTCACGCGCAGCCCGTCGTAGAACTCGACGGGCATTCCGAGCCGGTCCATGAACGACGTGATCTCCGGCCCGCCGCCATGGACTACCACCGGGTTGATGCCGACGAGCTTCATGAGCACGATGTCGGACGCGACCGACTCGCGCAGCGCCGGATCCGTCATCGCGGCGCCGCCGTACTTCACCACGACCGTGCTGCCCGCGGTCGCCTTGATCCACGGCAGCGCCTCGGTCAGCGTCATCGCCTTCGAGAGCAGATCGTTCATCGGGCCGGTCACCCCCGTCCTTCTCGCGCCGCGCTAAGGCGGCGGGCTTCAGCTCCGGTACTCGCCGTTGATCCGCACGTACTCGTACGACAGGTCGCAGGTCCAGACCGTGGCCGTCCCGTCGCCGACGTGGAGGTCAACGAGCACGTCAACATCGGACTTGCCGAGAGCCGCGGCTGCGGCGTCCTCGTCGAACGCGATCGCGGCGCCCGCCACGCACGTCGGGATGCCCGCGAACACGACGCCGAACGCGTCGGGATCGACCACGGCGCCCGACTTCCCTATCGCCATCGCGACCCGGCCCCAGTTCGCGTCCCCTCCGAAGATGGCCGTCTTGCACAGCGGCGAGTTGGCGATGGCGAACGCCGCGGCTTCCGCGTCGGACTCCGAAGCGGCGCCGCGCACGGTGACCTCCACGAACTTGGTCGCGCCTTCGCCGTCGCGAACGATCATCCGGGCAAGCTCGCCGCACACGTGGTGGACCGCCACCGCGATGGCGTCGTATCGCGGCCCCCCGGGCCCGATCGGTTCCCCGCCGGCAGCGCCGGAGGCGAGCAGCAGGCACATGTCGTTCGTGGACGTGTCGGAGTCCACCGTGATGCGGTTGAAGGTACGGGCGGTCGCGCCGCGCAGGACGGCGTCGCACGCCCCGGAGGTGAGCGGCGCGTCCGTGGTGACGAAGGCGAGCATCGTCGCCATGTTGGGCTGGATCATGCCGGAGCCCTTCGCCATCCCGCCGACCGCGTACGTGACGCCGTCGAGGGTCAGCGCCACGGCGCACTGCTTGGCGAACGTATCGGTGGTGCGGATCGCCTCGGCGGCGGCCGGACCTCCGTCGCCCGTCAGCGCCGCGGCTGCGCCCGAGATGCCAGAGAGGACGTTCTCCAGCGGCAGCGGCACACCGATCACGCCGGTGGAAGACACGACCACCGCCTCGGCAGAGCAACCGATCGCTTCACCGACAGCGACGGCCATCGCGCAGGCGTCCGCAAGCCCCCGCGCGCCCGTGCAGGCGTTCGCGTTCCCCGAGTTGATGACCGCGGCACGCACTCGGCCGGCCGCGGTGTGCGAGCGCGACACGACCACTGGGGCCGCTGCGACCGAGTTGGTCGTGTACACCGCCGCCGCGGGAACATCGCTGTCCGCGGTCAGGATGGCCACGTCGAGCTTGCCCGCCTTCTTGATGCCCGCTGCGAACGCTCCCGCACGAAACCCGAGCGGCGCCGTCACTCCGCCCTCGAGCGGTTCGAACTTCAGGCTGGTCGGCTGGTCCACGGTCCCTCCCCTACACGACCGGCGCGTAGGCGGTGAGCCCCGCGCTCTCGTCGAGACCGAAGACGATGTTCGCGCACTGGATCGCCTGGCCGCCCGAACCCTTCACGAGGTTGTCGATCGCGCACGCGACGACCAGCGTCCCGGAGCCCTCGTCGAACGCGAGGCCGATGTGCGCCCTGTTCGTGCCCGAGACCTCATGGGTGGACGGCATCACGCCGTCCGGATGCACCGTCACGAAGGGCTCGCCCTCGTAGCGCGCCCGGTAGGCGTCCACGACGTCCGCGACGGTGAGCCGGTCCGCCGCCTGCAGGTACACCGTCGAGAGCAGACCGCGCGTCATCGGCACGAGATGCGGCGCGAAGCAGACGGACACATGGGACCCGGCGATCGCGGACAGCGTCTGCGCCATCTCGGGAGTGTGCCGGTGGGACCCCACCTTGTAGGGCTTGACAGATTCGTTCGCCGACGAGAAATGGCTTCCCGCCGCGAGCGCGCGGCCCGCGCCCGAGACGCCCGACTTCGCGTCCACCACGACGAGCCCCGGCGAGGCGAGACCGGCTTCGAGCGCGGGTGCCGCGGCAAGAGCGGTCGCTGTGGGATAGCAGCCGGCGCACGCGACAAGGCGCGCGCCCGAAAGCGAGGCGCGCGTGAGCTCCGGGAGGCCGTAGACGGCGGACTCCAGCAGCTGCGGCGCGGTGTGGGCGGTGCCGTACCAGGATTCGTAGACCGCGGCGTCCTTGAGCCGGAAGTCGGCGGACAGATCGATGACCGTGACGCCCGCGTCCAGAAGCGCGGGCGCGAGCGACATCGACGCGGTGTGCGGTACGGCCAGGAAGACCACGTCCGAGCTTCCGGCGATGTCGCAGGCCGACGGGTCCTGGAAGACGAGTCCGCTCCCGGCGAGCGCGGGGTAGACCGCCTCGATCGGCCGTCCCGCATCCGCCGCGGACGTCACAAGGGTGACCTCGAACTCGGGGTGACCGAGCAGGAGGCGGATCGTCTCGATCCCCGTATAGCCGGCGCCGCCGACGACCGCTGCCCTGATCACTTCAAGTCCGCCTCCCGGATACGCGGCGACCCCCGCGTCGCGGGTCGCCACACACATCTTCGTATACCATGAGCGAGTCTACACGTGCAAGCGCATACCCGTCAACGTCTATGCGCTAGCGATGCTTGCAGTAATCAACACATACGAATCCGGCGCATGTCAGGACGCGGCTATGTGTTTCTGCACGCGCGAGACGCCCGGTTTACTCTCCCCCGCGAAGACGTCCACCCAGAGCGCCGGTCACCTTGCGGACCAGCTTCTCGTGAGTCTGTTCGACCTCTTCCGACGTCAGCGTGCGCTCGGGGTCCCGGTACACGAGCGAATAGGCCAGCGATTTCAGCCCCGATGGGACCCCCTCGCCGCGGTAGACGTCGAACAGGCGCGCCGATTCCAGCAGCTTGCCGCCGGCGGAGCGGATCGTCTGCTCGGCGCGCTCCGCCGAGACCGAGTCGTCCACGACGAGCGCGACGTCCATCTTCACACCCGGGTAGCGTGGCAGGTCCACGAACGGGCGCACGTCGCGAGCCGCCTTGAGCAGCGGCTTCAGCTGCACCTCGAATACCACTACCGGGCCTGCGCACTCGTAGGCGTCGAGCACGGCGGGATGGGCCTCGCCGAGCCAACCGATCACGTCGCCACCCACCAGGACCTCGGCGCTGCGCCCGGGCTGCAGCCACGGCAGGTCGGTGGCGCGCAGCTTGAACCGCGCGATACCCAGGTCCTCGATGACCGACTCCAGCACGCCCTTCGCGTCGAACAGATCGAGCGCGACCGCACGATCGTTCCAACCCGGGCGACTCCAGGAGCCCGCGAGGACACCCGCCACCACAGTGCGCTCCTTGGGCAACTTGCGACCGTCCGCCGTGAACCAGACCGCTCCGATCTCGTACAGGTACACGTCGGCCACGCCCCGGTTCCGATTGTGCGCGACCGCCCGCAACATGCCGGGCAACGCGGTGACGCGCAGCTCCGCCTGGTCCTCGCTCATCGGGTTGAGCAACTCGACCGGCTTCTCGCCCGGACCGAACGGCCACTCGAGCCGACCGACGTCGGCGGGGTCCGCGAACGACCAGGTGATCGCCTCGTTGAGTCCGGCGCCGCGCAGGGCCGCACCTATCCGCTCAGTGAGCGCCTGCTGGCGAGTGAGCCCGCCCACCCGTCCGCGACCGGCGGGCAGCGTCGAGGTGACGCGGTCCATCCCATACACGCGCACGACCTCCTCGATGAGGTCGGCTTCGCGCGTGAGGTCGGGGCGGAACGTGGGGACGGCGGCGCTCAGCGTGTCGTCGTCCACGTGCGAGACGGATAGGCCGAGGCGCGTGAGTATCCCGGTGACGACCGGCTCCGCGAGATCGGTGCCCAGCAGCGCGTTGGCGTGCGACAGCCGGAGCGTGACGGCCAGCGGCGCCACGGGCGCCGGATACGCGTCGATCACGCCGGGCGCGACGGTCCCTCCCGAGACCTCCGCGAGCAGCTGCGCGGCCCTGTCGAGCGCGGCCACGCATGCGTTCGGATCGACCCCGCGTTCGAACCGCTGGCTCGCCTCGGAGATCAGCGCCAACCGACGGCTCGTGCGTCCCACCGAGGCCGGCGCGAAGCAGGCGGACTCGAGCAGGATGTCGACGGTGGAATCGGTGACCTCGGTGTCAGCGCCGCCCATGACACCGGCAAGCGCGACCGGGCCGGTCGGGTCGGCGATGACGAGCGTGTCCGCCGTCAACTCGCGGTCCTGCCCGTCGAGCGTCGTGAGGCGCTCCCCCGGGCGCGCCACCCGCACGGTGATCGCGGCGCGTCCGTCCGCCTGGGCGATCGTGGCCGCATCGAACGCGTGCAGCGGCTGGCCGAGCTCGAACATCACGTAGTTCGTGACGTCGACGACGTTGCTGATGGGACGTGCGCCCGTGGCGGCCACGCGCTCGGCGAGCCACTCGGGCGACGGGGCGATCCTCACTCCCCGGATGAGGCGCGCGGTGTAGCGCGGGCACAGAGCCGGATCCTCGATCGTGACACTGACCACGCCTGCGGCGGGCGCGCCGGACTCCTCGGGCACGCTCGCGGGCACGCGCGCGCTCACGCCCGTGACCGCACCGACCTCCCGCGCGACGCCGGCGACCGACAGGCAGTCCGGGCGGTTCGGCGTGATCTCGAACTCCAGGACGGTGTCGGCCGTGCCGTGGTACTCGAAGAACGGCATTCCGACGGGTGCGTCGGAGGGCAGGATGAGCAGGCCCGACTGGTCGGCACCCAGGCCGAGCTCGGCGGCGGAGCAGTTCATGCCCTCGCTCGCGACGCCGCGCAGCTTCGCCTTCTTGATCGTCACCCCGTTCGGTAGCGTCGCGCCCACGAGAGCCACCGGCACCTTGTCGCCGGCCTCGAAGTTCTGCGCGCCGCACACGATCTGCAGCGGGGAGGCTGCTCCCACGTCGACTGTGGTGACCCACAGCTTGTCGGCCTCCGGGTGACGCTCCTTCGTCAGTATCTGTCCCACGACGACACCGTCGACGACGGCGCCGACTGTATGCACCGCTTCGACCTTCGTCCCGGTCATGTCCATGAGGTCGACCAGCGCCGGGACGTCGAGTGAGACGTCCACCAGTTCGCGGAGCCATTTGAGGGAGACACGCATCGTCGGGTCAATTCCTCTCGAACGTCGGACTCGCCACCTGCGGCGAGCAGAAGGGCGGTGTCAGAACTGGCGCAGGAAGCGCATGTCGCTCTCGACGAAGTGGCGCAGGTCGGGCACGCCGTACTTCAGCGCAGCGATCCGCTCGGCGCCCATGCCGAACGCGAAGCCGCTGTACCTCTCGGGGTCGATGCCGGCGAAGCCGAACACGTTCGGGTCGACCATGCCGCAGCCCAGGATCTCGAGCCAACCCGAGCCCTTGCACATGCGGCACCCGGCGCCACCGCACAGGTGGCAGCTCACATCCACCTCCGCCGAAGGCTCGGTGAACGGGAAGAAGTGCGGGCGCAGGCGCACCTTGCGGTCGGCGCCGAACATCTCCTTCGCGAAGTGCTCCAGCGTGCCCTTCAGGTCGCCGAAGGTGATCCCCTCGTCCACGACGAGCCCCTCTATCTGCGTGAACTGCGGCAGGTGCGAGGGGTCGGCCACGTCGCGACGGTAGACCCTGCCGGGCGCGAGGATGTAGATGGGCGGCTTGGTGTTCTCCATGACGCGGACCTGGACCGGCGAGGTCTGCGTGCGCAGCAGCACGTCCGATTCGCCCCTGACCGCCGCCGTCTCACCGGAGAGGTCCTCGACGTAGAAGGTGTCGGACGCGTTGCGGGCAGGATGGTCGGGAGGCGTGTTGAGCGCCGTGAAGTTGTAGTAGTCCAGCTCAACCTCGGGGCCTTCGGCGATGCGGTAGCCCAGGCCAATGAAGATGTCGGAGACCTCGCGCACGACGCGTGCGATGAGGTGCTCGCGACCGGGAGCGCGCCGGCGGCCCGGGAGCGTCACGTCGACCGCCTCGGCGACCAGGCGGGCGCGCAGAGCGGCCGAGCCGAGCGTGTCCTCACGGGCTGCCAGGGCGCTCTCGAGGGCCTCGCGCACCTCGTTCGAGACCTTGCCGGCGGCCGGCCGTTCTTCGGCCGAGAGGGTGCCGAGCCCACGCAGCGCGGCGGTCAGCGACCCCTTCTTGCCGAGGAGAGCGACACGGACCGCTTCCAAGGTGACCAGGTCGTCCGCGGCCGTGATCGCCGCGAGGCCTTCGTCGCGCAGCCGTCTCAGTTCGTCGATGAGCGCCATCCTGGTCCTTCCCGTGCCCTTCGTGTCCTGTCCGCTCGCATCATAGACAAAGCCGACGTCCGCGCCCGCGGACATGTCATCCATGTCCGGGGACGGAAGTCGGCTTCCGCGGTACCACCCCGGTTGGCCGTGCTCGCGCGCGGCCCACCTCTTGCGCGCAGGAACGCGCGCGTCGTCCGGGCCCTCCGCAGGCCCGATGTCCCGTAACGGGGGATCCGGCTCCCCTACCGGGCCGCGGACCGCGGCCGTTCAGGTGAGCGGCTGGTGGAGTGAACCGCCGGCGTGCTCGCGATGCGGGACCCTTGCAGCGTGGATGCGGTCCCTCTCTGAATCCTCACGCGCGCGTGCGCCGGCACCTCTCCGTCATCGCCAGAACTATGCGTCATGTGACGCGTGATTGTATCACCCTGGCCAGCGCTTCGAAGGCGGCGATGGCGCGCCCGGTGGGCAGGACGAACACCACCACCGCGCGCACCGACTCGAGCGGGACCGGCTCGAGGTCGGGCGTCGGGTTCGCGTCGCCGCGCAACTGCAGCCTCCCATCGAACGTGACAGCTACCACACGGTGCAGCACGCCGTCGGGCCACCCCGGCTTGCTGACCAGCACGATGTCCCCGACCTTGACTCCCGACGACCCGTTGCGTGCGACCGCGAGGTCGCCGGCGATGAGCGCAGGCGACATCGAACCGCCGCCCACATAGACCGCCGTCAGGCACGAGAGCGCCCACGCGGCCGCGGCCGCGGCGAGGAGCACCGGAACCGCTTTGGCCGCGACCGCGCGGACGCGTCCCATCAGTGGGCCTGCTCGGCGTCGACGTAGACGGTGATCTTGGTGTAGTCGCCGGCCAGCTCGTTGCCCGCCGACGCCGGGATGCCGACCGAGAACTGCAGTTGGGCGCGCGAACCAGCACCCAGCGCGACCGGCGTCGTGCGCAGCGTCGAGAGCGCTCCGTCGTAGACCAGCGCACCGTCGGCGAGCACGCGACACGTGAGCGCGTCGTAGAACTCGGTGATGCCGGCCTTCTTCGCCGCGGTGATGATGCAGTTCATCGGAAGGTCACCCGAGTTGACGACGGTGAGCGGCTTCGTGATGGTGGCACCCGGCGCGAGTGCGTCGATCGAGAGCGCGGCCGAGGTCGGTTCGGTCGATATCGCGACCGAGCCCGCCCGGATCATGTTCTCGGGCACCTGTGCCTGCCCTGTGAAGTACGCCCCCGCCGCGCCGAACATGAGCGTGGCGACGAGGGCGCCGATGACGAGAAGAACCTTCCCCATGGATCCCACTCCTTCGGTGTCGTGCGTCGTGCCACCGAGGGTGGGCGGCCAGCGTGTTCCCGCGGCGTGCGCCGTGGTGTCCCCGATTCTGCAGGACCCGGCTGTACGGACGCGGTCCGGTTCCCGACCGGCGTCCGACCGCACGCGCAGGCAGCCCGCCGGGGCTAGGCCACCCGGGCGTGCTGGCGGTGCCGCACGATCTTGTAGACCTCGAACCACGCGACGCTCAGAAGGGCCGCCCCGATGGCGATCGCGAAGTCGCCCAGAGGCGGCAGCGCGAACTGGAACAGCCCGAGCGTGGCCGGGAAAGCGAACAGGAGCGCGATCGCGGCGAGCGTGCCGGCGGTCACGTACCACAGCGCGGCGTTCTTGTACTTGAGCCCTCCGATGACCGAATGGGTCCACGAACGGTTCACGAAGATGAGGGCGAGGTTACCCGTGACCAGTGTCGCGAACGTCAGCGCGCGCACCGTGTCGGCGCCCTGCGGGCCGTAGGTGAGCGCCGACCACAGGTAGACGCCGAGGACCGCGATCAGCACCGCGAACCCCTGCGCCAGGCTCACCCCGATCATCCTTCGGCTGAAGAGGGGCTCGTCCACGCCGCGAGGCGGACGCTCCATGATGTCCGCCTCCTCGCTCTCCGCCTCGAACACGATCGAGCACGCGGGGTCGATGATCAGCTCGAGGAAGGCGATGTGGACCGGCATCATGACCAGAGGCATCTCGACACCGAACAGCTTCGGGACGAATACCGGCAACAGCGACATGCCGGCGATCGGCACGTGCACCGCCAGGATGTAGGCCATCGCCTTCTTCAGGTTGTCGAAGATGCGCCGGCCGACCCGGACCGCGCGCACGATCGACGAGAACGCGTCGTCGGTCAGCACGAGGGCCGCCGCTTCGCGCGCGACGTCGGTTCCCCGCTGCCCCATCGCGATACCGATGTCAGCGGCTTTGAGCGCGGGAGCGTCGTTGACGCCGTCCCCGGTCATCGCGACGACCTCGCCGCGGGTCTTCAGCGCGCGGACGATGCGGAGCTTCTGCTCCGGGACCACGCGAGCGAATACGTCCACTTCGTCGATCCGCGACGCGAGCGCCTCGTCGTCCATCGCGTCTAGCTCCGGCCCGGTGATGATGCATGTGTCCGCGTCGAGTCCCGCGTCCCTCGCGATGCTCCGCGCCGTGCCCGGGTAGTCGCCGGTGATCATGACCACCCGCATGCCGGCGGCACGCGCCTGGGCGACCGCGTCCGGGACGTCCTCGCGGATCGGGTCCTGAAGGCCCACGAGCCCCATGAACTCGAAGTCGAAGTCGTGCTGTATCTCCGGAAGTCCGGCGGCCGCGCGGAAGTGCGCCCGCGCCACGCCGAGTACGCGGAGCCCGTCGTCGGCCATGCTCGAGACGCGCGCGATGATCTCCTCGAGCCGCGCCTCGTCCACGTGGGACAGGTCGGCGACCGCCTCGGGCGCGCCCTTCGCGGCGATGACGTAGTCGCCCCCGTCGGGAGAGCGCCAGACGTGCGACAGGGCGAGCAGCCTCTCGGAGAGCGGGTACTCCTTCACCAGCGCCCAGTCGGCGTGGATGTGCTCGGTCTGCGCCAGGAAGCGTTCACCGAGGACCTTGAACGCCGTGTCCATCGGATCGAACGGATCGATGGGCGACGCCAGCACCGCGTACTCCAGGACCTCGTGGTATGCCTCCGGAAGCGGCGCGCCGTCCGCGACGAACGAACCGCGGTCGGTCCGGAGCTCGCGGACGGTCATCCGGTTCTGAGTGATCGTGCCGGTCTTGTCGGAACACAGCACGGTCGCCGCGCCCAGCATCTCGATCGCCGGCATGCGTCGGGTGAGCACGTTGCTCTTCGACACGCGCCACGCGCCCAAGGCCAGGAACACCGTCAACACGACCGGGAACTCCTCCGGAAGGACCGCCATGGCCAGCGTGATGCCCGCGAGCGTCGCCGAGAGCCAGTCACCGCGCGTCAGCCCGTAGACGAGCACGACGACCGCCGCCATCGACAGACCGATGACCGCGATCCTGCCGACGAGCCGGTCGACCTCCTGCTGCAGGGACGTGCGCTCGGACTCGACCGACTCGAGCGCGATGCCGATCTTGCCGAGCTCGGTCCGCTGCCCGATCGCGGCCACCTCGGCGATCCCCTGGCCCTTGACCACGAGCGTGCCCGAGAAGACCCACGGGTTGCCGTCGCCGCCCGGCAGGCCGAGCGTGCGCGGGACGTCCGGCGCGCAGGCCGACTTCCGCACCGGCACCGACTCGCCGGTGAGCAGCGACTCGTCGATGTTCAGGCTCGAGCACTCGAAGAGCACCGCATCCGCCGGGACTCGGTCACCTTCCGCGAGCAGGATGAGGTCGCCGCGCACGACATCGCGGCCCGCGATACGGGTCTGCACGCCGTCGCGCACGACGAGCGCGCGCGGGCTGGACAGGTCCCGCAGCGCGTCGAGCGCGCGTTCGGTCTTGCGTTCCTGGAACACCGTGATGCTGATGACGATCACCACGAACACGAAGAGCAGCGCCGCCTCCTTGATGCGGCTGGGGTCCTGCATGCTGATGATGATGTTGACGACGCCGGCCGCGACCAGCAGCAGCAGCATCGGCTCCTTCACGACCTCCCACACGATCCGCAGGAAGCTGCGCGGCTTCGCAGCCGCGATCTCGTTGGCCCCATCCGCGGCGAAGCGCGCAGCGGCCTCGGCAGTGCTGAGCCCGGTGACGGTGCGCAGGTCGTTCATCGTGTCGGTGATCTGGGCTGACATGGTCTCCTCATCGGCGACGGCTCGTGTCCGCGGTGCCGTCTTCCCCCGGGCGACCGATCGCGGCCGGCCACGTAGCCTGAAATGCTCGGGCCACGACCCCGTGTTAGTCCAGAGCACGACCGGGGCTTAGCGCACGGTAAGGGACCGGAACTCCGCCCGCGCATAGGCCCAACGGACACACGAAGGCCCCGCCGCTGGGGAGCGGAGAGGCCTTCGTGTCGTTCGGATGCCCGTGGGCGGATCGAACTAGGCTACCCGGGCGGCCTTCGACTGCTCGCACAGCTGGGTGAAGCCTGCGGGGTCGGTGATCGCCATGTCGGAGAGGATCTTGCGGTCCAGCTCGATGCCGGCCTTCTTGAGGCCGTTCATGAACATCGAGTAGGACAGCCCGTTCAGACGCGCGCCGGCGTTGATGCGGGCGATCCACAGCCTGCGGATCTCACGCTTGCGGACGCGGCGGTCGCGGTAGGCGTATGCCATCGAGTGCTGGACCTGCTCTTTGGCGACGCGGTAGGAACGGGACTTCGCTCCGTAGTAGCCGGCTGCCCGGGCGAGTACGGTGCGGCGCTTCTTCTTCGCGGTTACTGATCGCTTGACGCGTGGCATCTCTTAAGTCACTCCTTCTTGCGCGAGAGGGTCGGCGAGGCTAGACGCCGAGATTCCTGCGGATGACGGTGATATCAGCCTTGTCGACCAGAGAGGGAGCGGCGAAGCCGCGCTTGCGCTTCGGGCTCTTCTTCTCGAGGATGTGGCTCTTGAACGCGTTGGCGCGCTTGATCTTGCCGGACCCGGTCAGCTTGAAGCGCTTCGCGGTCCCCTTGTGGGTCTTCATCTTCGGCATCGGTGGGTGACTCCTTCGAGTACGTAGTGCCTGTTCGTGTGCCTACTCGGCGGTCTCTGTGGCCTCTGCGGCCTCGGCGGTCTCCGCGATCTCCGCGGTCTCCGCGGTCTCTTCGACCGGCTCGGCCTCGACGACCTCGTCGACCTTGGCGACCTTGGCGACCTTGGCGGTCTTCGTGACCTTCGCTACGTCGGCAATCGTGGCGACACCTTCGGTGGCTTCGGTCGGGGCCTCAGGGGCCACTTCCTCGTCCGCCTTGTCCTTCGGGCCGGACTCGCCCTTGGGCGGCTTGATCTCCTTCTTCGAGGGCGTGACGAGCATGAACATGTTGCGCCCCTCGAGCTTCGGCTGGTTCTCAACGTGCGCTATCTCGCGGATGTCCTCCGCCAGGCGCTCGAGGATCGCGAGCCCGCGCTCCGCGTGCACCATCTCGCGGCCACGGAACATGATCGTGACCTTGACCTTCGCGCCCGCCTCGATGAAGCGGATGACGTGCTTCTTCTTGGTCTCGTAGTCGTGGATGTCGATCTTCGGCCGGAACTTGATCTCTTTGACCTGGACGGTCGTCTGGTTCTTCCGGGCCTTCTTGGCCTTCATGGCCTCTTCGTACTTCCACTTGCTGTAGTCCATGATCCGGCATACCGGCGGATCGGCGTTTGGCGCGACCTCGACGAGGTCGAGTCCCAGGTCATCGGCGGTCTTCTGGGCATCGGTAGTGATGAAGATGCCGAGCTGGTCGCCCTCGACCCCGACGAGACGCACGCGCGGGGCGCGTATCTTCTCGTTGATGCGAGTCTCGATAGTGCTTATCGCATTCACCTCCGTGCTCGGCCCGGACCGCTTCCCGGGCACGTGCAACATGTCTCGATACAAACAGAAAGCCCGACGGCTGGGAGTTGCGCAGCCTCGGGCGATGTCCACGGTCACCACGGGGCACCTGACGGCGCCTTGGTGATGTCGCTTGTTCGACCAGGCAGCTACGGAACGTCCGCGCCGCTCAGGTGGGGGCCCCACACACATCAGGCCCCGCTTGTCAGCGGTATTCGATTAGCCGTGTGAGTATACGGGCGGACCCGCCGCGACGCAAGCGCCGAAGCCGTGCCCTAGCCTGCGAACGCGCCGTCCGCGCGATCGGGGTCGGCGACGACGACGATGTCGACGTTGCGGGTCTCGCGCATGATGCGCGAGATGACCGATCCGCGGATGACCTCGTCCATGCGGCTGCGCGCCGACTGCCCCATCACCACGTAGGTCACCTGGTTTTTCGTCGCGAAGTCGATGATCGCGCCCGCCGGGTCCGCACCGACGGTCTCGACGACCTCACCGCCGAGATCGAGCGTGAGCAGCTTCAGGTCCTCGAGGATCTGCTCCTCCTTCGAGGAGAGCGAGACCCCGGGGGGACGCACGTAGAGGACCCAGAAGCGGCCGTTCATCCTTCGAGCGAGCCAGTACCCGCGCCTGATGAGTTTGGAACCGAGCGGACGGGGCGTCACCGCCACCAGAACGCGCTCATTGACCCCCCACGTCTTATCGACGTCATGCTCCTGGATGAACTGCGTCAGGTCGTCGTCGACCTCATCGGCGGTGCGTCGCAGCGCGAGCTCGCGCAGTGCGACGAGGTTGCCACGCCTGAAGAAGTTCGCGAGCGCCGTGGGCACCTTCTCAGGCGCGTAGATCACACCGCGATTGAGCCGATTGACGAGCGCTTCGGGCGTGATGTCGACGAGGACGACTTCGTCCGCTTCGTCGAGGAGGCGGTCCGGCACCGTCTCACGGACCTGCACACCCGTGATCTGAGCCACCGTGTCGTTCAGTGATTCGAAATGCTGGACGTTGACGGTGGAGATGACGTTGATGCCAGCGTCGAGGATCTCGTCGACCGACTGCCAGCGCTTCTCGTGGGCTGCTCCCGGCGCGTTGGTGTGGGCGAGCTCGTCGACGAGCACCCACTGCGGGTGGCGCGCGATGATCGCGGCGGTGTCCATCTCCTCGAGCACGGTGCCGCGATACTCGATCTTCTTCGTTGGGATCGCCTCGAGGCCGTCCATCAGGGCGATCGTCTCGGGGCGCCTGTGCGGCTCGACGAAGCCGATGACGACGTCTTCGCCCCGGCCGTGGCGGCGCTGCGCCTCCGACAGCATCGTGAAGGTCTTCCCCACCCCCGGAGCGTAGCCGAGGAAGATCTTGTGGCAGCCGCGAGTGCGCGCGACGTGGGACTGGATCTGGTCCAATTCGTCCGGGGTCAAATGGGGCCTCCGGCTACTTCGCCGCGTCGAGGGCTATGTTGAGCGCGAGCACGTTGACATGCGGTTCACCGAGGAGGCCGAACTGCCTTCCCGTGGCCGTGGCGTCCACGAGCACGCGGACCGCGTCGGCACTCATCCCGCGCGCGGACGCGACGCGCGCCACTTGAGCGTACGCGTTCGCGAGCGTGATGTCAGGGTCGAGTCCGCTGCCCGAGGCCGTGACCATGTCGACGGGAACGGTGCCGGACGTCAGGCCCGGGTTCTCGGCGACGGCTGTGGCCACTCGCGCCGCGACCGAATCGACGAGCGCGCGGCTCGTCGGCGCGAGGTTCGACGCTGAGGATGCCGTCGCGTCGTAACCGTCCGCCCCAGCGGCTGAGGGGCGCCCATGGAAGTACTTCGCGTCGGTGAAGCCTTGGCCGATGAGCGACGATCCGATGACGGTGCCGTTCGCCGAGGTGACAAGGCTGCCGTTGGCCTTCGCCGGCATGAGCACCTGCGCGAGACCTGTCACGGCAAGCGGGTAGACGAGACCGAGAACGACCATCGTCAAGACAGCCATTCGGATAGATGCGAACACGTATCGTTTCATCTTGTCCGTCCTCCCTACGCCAGCCGCACAGCGACGAGCAGCAGGTCGATGAGCTTGATGCCGATGAACGGGGCGATGATGCCGCCGACGCCATAGACGAGCAGGTTGCGCCGGAGTACGACGGCGGCGCCCAGAGGCCGGTACTTCACGCCCTTGAGCGACAGCGGGATGAGCGCCACGATAACGAGCGCGTTGAAGATGACCGCTGAGAGTATCGCGCTGTTCGGCGAGTGCAAGCCCATTATGTTGAGCGCGCCGAGCTCCGGATACGCGACCATGAAGATCGCGGGAATGATGGCGAAGTACTTGGCGACATCATTGGCGATGGAGAATGTCGTCAGCGCCCCGCG
>DATCGP010000061.1:0-2246 GCA_036508875.1 Coriobacteriia bacterium
CGCGCCGGCGCTCCTCGGTGACGAGTGCGGCGATGACCCCCACCATGTCGACGTCGCCGAGCACGTGGTCGCCTTCGTGGAAGCTGAGCGGGTTCTCCTCGCGCACGGTCGAGCGCAGGTGGGTGAAGTAGATCCGGGAGGCGAATTCTGTGGCCATGGCCACGAGGTCGTTGTCGGCCCGCACTCCGAACGAGCCGGTGCAGAAGGTCAACCCGTTCGCCACACTTGGCACTGCGTCGAGCAGCCACTGGGTGTCCTCGCGCGTGGAGACCACGCGCGGCAGGCCGAGCAGCGGGCGCGGCGGGTCGTCAGGATGGATCGCCAGGCGGGCCCCCACCTCCTGGGCCACTGGCACCACCGCACGCAGGAAGTACCCGAGGTTCTCGCGCAGCACACCGGCGTCGATGTCGGCATACGTCGCCAGCATCTCCCGGAGAGACTTGAGGGTGTACGCCTCCTCGGAACCCGGCAGCCCGGCGATGACGGTGCGCACCAGCAGATCGCGGCCTTCCGGCGAAAGGTCGTCGTGATACGTCCGGGCGCGAGCGGTCTCCGCGTCGTCATACTCTGCCGCGGCCCCTGCCCGGGCGAGGATGAACAGGTCGAACGCGGCGAAGGCGTCCTGGTCGAAACGCAGCGCCCAGCCGCCGTCGGCCAGGACGTACCGCAGGTCGGTGCGCGTCCAGTCCAGGATGGGCATGAAGTTGTAGCAGACGACGTCGATGCCGTTGAACGCGAGATTGCGCAGGCTCTGCTGATAGGCCTCGATCCAATGGTCACGGCGCGGACCACCGCGCTTGATGTCCTCGTGCACCGGCACGCTCTCCACGACCGACCACGTCAGCCCGGACGCCTCGATCAGCGTCTTTCGATCCGCGATCGCCTGCGCGGTCCATACCTGCCCGTTCGGGACCTCGTGCAACGCGGTCACGATCCCGGTTGCGCCGGTCTGCTTGATGTCCGCCAACGTGATCGGATCGCTCGGGCCGAACCATCGCCATGTGTGTTCCATGAAATGCCTCCTGGGCTAGGGCTGTCCGAGCTCGCGGGCCTCGGCGATGACGGCCGCGACCACGGCCTCGTCTGCGGCGAGCTCGGGGTCGAGGGCTTTAAGCACAAGCAACACTGCCTCGGACAGCGGTCCGCCGGCGAGCGGGAGGAAATCCCCGGCCCGTGCGTCCGTCACCTTGGCGCCGCTGCCGCGCAGGTGGCATACCCACGCGGCGAGCGGTCGGACGACACCGCGCGTGACCCGTCCGGCCGCGACTTCGCGCCGGACCGTGGGCAGGACGCGAATCGGCAGCTTCAACGAGCCGTCCCACGCGATCTGGTCGAGCCTGTGCTGCATCCGCGGGTTGGCGAAGCGGTCGATGAGCGCCGCACGGTAGGCAGCGTTCTCGGCGGCGGGCAGGCTCAGGTGTCGCGATGAGGCGACCCACCACTCGTCGAGCCACAGAAGGCACGTCGGGTCGCGCATGGCGTCGGCCACAGTCACGTGTCCCCGGATGGAACCCGCGTAGGCGAGCAAAGAGTGCGCGCCGTTGAGCATCCAGAGCTTGCGGTTCTCGAACGGTGCGACGTCGGTGGTGAAGGTCGCGCCGGCGTCCTCCCAGCTCGGGCGAGCGGCGGCGAAGTCACCGCTGATCACCCACTCCGTGAACGGTTCGGTGACGATAGCCGCGCGGTCATGGACGCCGGTCGCGGCCTCGGCACCGGCGAGGTCCTCAGGGGTGGGCTCGGGGGTGATTCGGTCCACCATGGTGGTGGCGTAGAAGACATTGTCCCGAATCCAACGGAACAACTCCGGGTCGACCAACTCGGCAAGATCGGAAATCACCTGGGCGACAGCTGCGCCGTTTCCGGGGAGGTTGTCGCAGGGAACCACGGTGAGGGGGCCGGCTGCGGCCAGCCGCCGCGCCGCAAAGCCGGCGACCAGCTTGGCAGGAGCGGTACTGACGGGGGCCATCACATCGGCGCGCAAGGCCTCGATATCAGTGGTGACCTCGGGCCGGTCGACGTCGAGGCCGCCGTCGGGGCCGCGCAGGTACCCGGCCTCGGTGATAGTGGTGGTGATGACCTGAACCTGCGGATCCGTGAGGTAGGCGAGCCAGGCCGCGTGTTCGTCCCCAAGGTGGATCCGGGCGAGGCTGCGCACGACCTCGAAGCGGTCCCCGTCAGCGGCGCGGGTGATCAGCGTGTAGAGCCCATCCTGCGACCTGAGTGCAGCCACTCTCGCGTGCGAGCGC
>DATCGP010000062.1:0-6213 GCA_036508875.1 Coriobacteriia bacterium
GCTTTCCGGTCAAGGAACATTGCGCGGGTTGCGTGTGCAGCCGGGTCCATCACGGTGAGGAGAGGGAGACTCCTGAGGGGCACCCGATCGGACCACCACGGCGGCACCACCCGAGCCCAGGGTGCGCTCTGCGGAACCAGGAGGACCGGAGGCAGCCAGCCTCCGGTCCTCCTTCTTTCGGGTGACGCGCTCAGCGGGCCCGTCGTTTCTTCGGCGTCGACCTCCCGGCGCCGCCATGGAGACCCCGTGGAGCCGTCCGCGCGGCGGCCGAATCACCCCTCGTCCGTGCTACAATCGCGTCTGCTCTCAGCCCTTCTCGCACCCACCCCCGCGACACCCGAAAAGGTGGCGTTTCCATGGCTAACATCCTGCAGAAGGTCCTCACCCTCGGTGAGGGCCGTCAGCTCCGCAAGTACCAGGGGCGCGTCGATCAGATCAACTCGTTCGAGCCTGCGATGATCGCGCTGTCCGACGAGGAGCTCGCCGCCAAGACCAGCGAGTTCAGAAGCCGCCTCGACGCCGGTCAGACGCTTCCAGATCTGCTGCCCGAGGCGTTCGCCGCGTGCCGGGAGGCCGCCAAGCGCTCCATCGGCCTGCGCCACTTCGACGTGCAGCTCATCGGTGGCATGGTGCTCAACGATGGCACGATCGCCGAGATGAAGACCGGCGAAGGCAAGACGCTGGTCGCCACGCTCGCGGCGTACCTCAACGCCCTGCTGGGCAAGGGCGTGCACGTCGTCACCGTCAACGACTACCTCGCCAAGCGCGACAGCGAGTGGATGGGCCGCGTCTACAGCGCTCTCGGCATGAGGACCGGCATCATCCAGGCCCAGATGGACCCGGACCAGCGCCACCCGGCCTACGATGCCGACATCACGTACGGCACCAACTCGGAGTTCGGTTTCGACTATCTGCGCGACAACATGGTGATCGCGCCCGGCGACCGCGTGCAGCGCGGTCACCACTTCGCCATCGTCGACGAGGTCGACTCCATCCTCATCGACGAAGCGCGGACCCCGCTCATCATCTCCGGTGCCGGCACGAAGTCGGCCGACCTCTATAAGCAGTTCGCCAAGGTGATCCCGCGCCTGCACGAGAGCGACTACGACTTCGACGAGGCCAAGCGCACGATCGCCATCACCGACTCCGGCCTGAAGAAGGTCGAGGAGATGCTCGCGATCAAGGACATCTACGGCGATCCCTCCGGCCAGCTCGTGAACCACCTGCAGCAGGCCCTCAAGGCACAGTTCATGTTCAAGCGCGACGTGGACTACGTCGTGCAGGACGGCGAGGTGCTCATCGTCGACGAGTTCACCGGTCGCCTCATGGTCGGCCGCCGCTACTCCGAGGGCCTCCACCAGGCGATCGAGGCCAAGGAGAAGGTGCACGTCCGCGAGGAGAACCAGACCCTCGCGACGATCACCCTGCAGAACT
Source organism: Coriobacteriia bacterium (assembly GCA_036508875.1). Classification (GTDB taxonomy): domain Bacteria; phylum Actinomycetota; class Coriobacteriia; order Anaerosomatales; family PALSA-660; genus PALSA-660. Next base: position 1,435 of record DATCGP010000062.1, read on the forward strand.
ACTTCCGCATGTACGAGAAGCTCTCGGGCATGACCGGTACCGCCGTGACCGAGGATGCCGAGTTCCGCGAGATCTACAAGCTGCCCGTGCTGGTCATCCCGCCGAACCGCCCGATGATCCGTGACGACCGCAACGACCTGATCTACCGCACCGTGGACGCGAAGTTCAACGCGGTGGTGGACGAGATCGTGCGGCGCCACGAGACCGGTCAGCCGTGCCTCGTCGGCACGATCTCGATAGAGAACTCCGAGCACCTCTCGCGACTGCTCGAGAAGCGTGGCATCAAACACAAGGTCCTGAACGCGAAGTTCCACGAGCACGAAGCGCACATCATCGCGCAGGCCGGCCGCTACAGCGCCGTGACCATCGCCACCAACATGGCGGGCCGCGGCACCGACATCGTGCTCGGCGGCAACCCCGAGGAGCTGTACCGCGAGATCCTGATCGATCGTGGCATCCCGCATGAGGAGGCCACGGAGGAGCAGGTCAAGTCGGCTCTCGCCAAGGCGAACGAGATCTTCGAGCTGGAGCACGTGCAGGTCGTCGAGACCGGCGGCCTGTGCATCCTCGGCACGGAGCGCCACGAGTCGCGAAGGATCGACAACCAGCTGCGTGGACGCGCCGGCCGCCAGGGCGACCCGGGCGCCAGCCAGTTCTACCTCTCGCTCTACGACGACCTCATGCGCCTGTTCGGTGGCGACCGCATGGACCGCATCGGCCGGCTCATGCAGTCGACCGACATCCCGGACGACATGCCGATCCAGGCAGGACTCGTCAGCAAGGCGATCGAAGGCGCCCAGCGCCAGGTCGAGACGATGAACTTCGCAGCACGCAAGCACGTCCTGGAATACGACGACGTCATGAACCTGCAGCGCCAGACGATCTACGGCGAGCGCAACGCGATACTCGACGGCAAGGACATCCACGGTCGCGTCCACGAGATGATCGAGGAGACGCTCGCCGCCGGCGTGCTCGAGTTCTGTCCGGAGAAGACCTACTCGGAGGAGTGGGACTGGGACGGGCTCGCCGCCTGGGTCGAGGAGATCGTGGGCGACGACCTTGGCGTTGCGCAGGCCAAGGGCTCTGTGGACAACCCGCACGAGTTGGCGGCGACGCTCGCCGAGCGCGGGGTGGAACGCTACGACGCCAAGGAGTCGCAGATCGGCGCCGAGCAGCTCCGCGACCTCGAGCGGTTCGTCATGTTGCGCGTCATCGACACCCGCTGGATGGACCATCTGCTCGAGATGGACTACCTGCGCGAAGGCATCGGCCTGCGTGCCATGGGCCAGCGCGACCCGCTCGTGGAGTACAAGAGCGAAGCGTACGAGATGTTCTCGACGCTGGTCGCCACGATCAATGAGGACTTCCTTCGCACGATCCTGCACATCCAGGTCGTGGAGGACACCGCGCCTCGGGCTCCCATCGGCAACCCCATGAGCTACTCGGCGCCGAGCGAGACGTCGATCTTCAAGGGCACTGCCGAGGCGGCTGCCATGTCGGGGGTGTCGGGCCCCTCACCGGAGCAGATCGCGCAGGCGTCCGCGAACGCGGGCGGAGCCAAGGCAGCGACTGTGGTCAAGGACAAGGCAGACCCGTGGACGAACGTCGGCCGCAACGATCCATGTCCGTGCGGCAGCGGTCTGAAGTACAAGAAGTGCCACGGCGCGAACAACTGACCTCATAGTACTGACAGGACCTCGCGTGCGGACGCCCCCACGGGCGGCCGCACGCGGCATGCAACGGATACACTGGCAGGAGCCATGGTAGAGGACCGCACCACAGACATAGCCGCGTCCGCCGACCGTCTCGTACGCATCGGCGAGTACCTGCATCTCGACGCGAAACGCGCCGAGGCCGACGCTCTCGAGGCGAAGGCCAACGAGCCGGGCTTCTGGGACGACCAGGCCACCGCGCAGGCCACCAATCGCAAGGCCGCCGAGCTGCGCGACGAGATCGAGACGTTCGAGGCGATCCGAGCCTCACTCGAAGACGCCGAGGCGGGCAACGAGCTCGCGGTGGCGGAGGACGACGAGGAGACCGGGGCCGAGGTAGCGCGCGCGATGAAGGACGTCGCGCGGCGGATCGACGACCTGGAACTCGCCTCGTGGTTCACCGGCGAGTTCGATCACGGCGACGCGCTCGTCACCATCACGCCGGGCCAGGGCGGCCTCGAGGCCCAGGACTGGGCCGAGATGCTGCTTCGGATGTACACGAGGTACGCCGAGTCCCGGAAGTGGAAGATCGACCTCAACGACGTCCCCCAGGGCGTCGAGCTCGGTATCGACCGCGCGGTGTTCACTGTTCACGGCAAGAACGTCTACGGGATGCTCCAGTCGGAGAACGGGGTCCATCGCCTCGTGCGCATCAGTCCCACCGACGAGAAGAAGCGCCGCCAGACGACCTTCGCCGGTGTCGAGGTTCTTCCGCTGCTGCCCGACGACATCGACGTCGAGATCAAGGACGAGGACATCCGGGTGGACGTGTACCGTTCCTCCGGCCCGGGCGGACAGTCGGTCAACACGACCGACTCTGCGGTGCGCATCACGCACCTTCCCACGGGCCTCGTCGTCACCTGCCAGAACGAGAAGTCGCAGCTCAAGAACAAAGAGACCGCGATGAAGATCCTCCGATCGCGCTTGTACGAGATCCGCAAGGCCGAGCGCGACGCCGAGATCGAGGCGATGAAGGGCGAGAAGCGCGAGATCAGTTTCGGCAGCCAGATCCGCAACTACGTCCTGTATCCGTACCAGCTCGTCAAGGACGTCCGCACCGGCGTCGAGACAGGGGACGTCAACGGCGTGCTGGGCGGGGACATCGACCGGTTCGTCGTGGCGTACCACCGCTGGAGGGTCGGCGCGGAGATCGGCGCCGCCCACGGCGCTGCCGCCGCAGGGGGAGCGAGCTAGCATGCGCCTGCTCGCGGACCTCCACACCCACACGGTCGCTTCCGGGCACGCGTTCTCCACCGTCACCGAGCTCGCGAACGCCGCGTCGGGCAAGGGCCTCGAGCTCATCGCGTTCACCGACCACGGGCCTTCGGTGCCCGGCGGCGCGCACTTCTGGTACTTCTGGAACGCCAAGGTCGTGCCGCCCCGCATCGCCGGCGTGCGCGTGCTGGCCGGCTGCGAGGCCAACGTGGCGGACACCGACAGCGGTCTGGACCTTCCGGACGAAGTGCTTGCCGGGCTGGACCTGGTCGCGGTGGGCTTCCATCCGCTCACCGGTTTCGACGAGATCGACCGTGCACGCAACACGAACGCGCTCCTGCGCGCGATGGCCAACCCGCTCGTGGACGTCGTCACGCACCCCGGCAACGCCGCGGAGTTCCCTCTGGAGGCCGATAGGATCGTCGCTGCGGCCGTCGAGCACGGCGTGGCTCTCGAGCTGAACAACCACTCCTTCGACCCGCGCAGCGGGCGTTCAGGCGGCCGTGCGACCGAGCGCGAGTTCGCGATCGCCGCCCGCGACGCCGGTGCGTGGATATCGCTCGGTTCCGACGCCCACTATCACGACCAGGTGGGCGACCTAGACAACGCCATCGCGGTCGTCGAGGAGATCGGCTTCCCCCTGGAGCGTATCGTCAACCGTGACGCGGCCACCGTGCTCGGGTTCCTCAACGGCCGCCGCAGCGCCGGACGTCCGAAGGTGGAAGCGTTCGCGGAGGTGCGCCCCTGATGGTGAGAGACAAGCTCAAGCGCATGACTCCCGGACGCGTGCTTCGGTCACGCCCCGTGCGCGACTACTTTTGGATGACGCTCGGTATCCTGATCACCGCCTACGCGCTCGATGCCTTCCTCATCCCGAACAAGATCGCCTCGGGCGGCGTCTCCGGGCTCGCGACCGTCGTCTTCTACGCCATGAAGGACGCGAGCCTGCCGGCGATCCCTGTCGGCGTGATGATGCTCATGGTCAACGTCGTCCTGCTCGCCGTCGGGATCCGCGTTCGCGGCTGGAGATACGGCACCAAGACGGTGTACGGAGCTGTCGGCCTCTCGATCGCGATCGACGTCATGGCCCCGTTCATCCAACCGCTCGCCACGAAGGACCCGCTCCTCGCTGTGCTCTGGGGCGGTGCGCTCGCCGGCATCGGCATGGGGATGGTGTTCCGGGTCGGCGGCAACACCGGTGGGACCGACATCGTCGCGCAGCTGCTCAGCAAGAAGATCAGCCTCGGCGTCGGGCAGCTCATGCTGCTCGTCGACGCCGGCGTCCTCGTGGTCGCCGCCCTGAAGTTCGGCCCAGAGCTGGCGCTGTACGGCGCTGTGGCGGTGTTCGTGACCACGACGACGATCGATGTGGTCCAGGAGGGCCTCTCCACCGAGAAGGCTGCCTTCATCTTCTCGAAGCTCAATGATGAGATCGGCCAGACGATCATGGCCGAGCTCGGCCGGGGCGCGACCGCCTTCGCGGCGCGCGGCGTGTATACCGGCGAGGACCGGGAGGTTATCTTCTGCGTGGTGTCCCGCAGGGAGCTAGACGACCTGAAGAACATCGTCCACACGATCGACCCCGACGCGTTCCTGGTCATCTCGGACGTGCATGAAGCACTCGGCGAAGGATTCAAGGAGACACGGATCAGACGATGACCCAGCCCGATCTCCCGCACATCGCGCACCTCTGCCAGAGAATGCGCCGCGACATCATCGAGATGGTCGGAGCGGCAGGCTCCGGGCATCCCGGCGGTTCGCTGTCGGCCGTCGAGATCGTCGCCACGCTGTACTCCTCGGTCATGAAGCACGATCCCGCGGACCCGAAGGCGCCTGATCGCGACCGCTTCGT
>DATCGP010000063.1:0-8029 GCA_036508875.1 Coriobacteriia bacterium
TCACCAACGCGGGAGCGGGGATCGTGCTTTCCGGCGAGGCGCACGCCCGCGTCGTGACACCCTGCGTCCGCTGCCTGACCGACTTCACTTCCGAAGTCGTCGCCCAGGTAGAGGGCTTCTACGTGCGCCCCGGACACGAGGACGAGTTTCCCGAAGAGCAGGAGGTCGAGCTGATCGCGGACGACTCCACGGTCGATCTCGAGCCTGCGATCCTCCAGTCGATCGTCGTGGAACTGCCGTTCGCGCCGGTGCACGACCCGGAGTGCAAAGGGATGTGCCCGGTGTGCGGCGCGGACCTGAACGTCACCGAGTGCGGTTGCGCCGCCGAGCCCGTGCCGTCCGCGTTCGACGCGCTCCTCGATCTCGACTTGGAAGAGGAAGACGGCGGCTCGTAGCGCACCCCGCGTGGCGTGTGCTAGAATCCGTCCCCGCGTCCCTGCTCGCGAACGACCGGACGCCGGATATGACAACGAACGCGCCCGCACGCGTGGGGCAGATCCCACTACACGACAAGAGAGTAAGGAACCACAATGCCTGTCCCGAAGAGAAAGACCGGCAAGGCGGTTCGCGACAGCCGCCGCGCTCACGACCACCTCGAGGCGCCGTCGCTGTCGCTGTGCCCGCAGTGCCATCAGCCGAAGCCGCCGCACCGCGTCTGCCCCTCGTGCGGCACCTACAAGGGCAAGGAGATCGTCGAGACCGACTAGGTCCGACGGCTCGGCCACGCGCTATCATTGACGGCACCCGTCGCACTCGCGACGGGTGCCGCTCTTCGCTTCGGGAGGGGACTCGGACGTGACCCTGGAGTTCCTGCTCGCGCCACGCGCCGTCGCTGTCATCGGTGCCGGCCGCAAGCCTGGCGGCATCGGCCGGACGGTGTTCGAGATGCTGCTGGCGGGCGGCTTCGCGGGCGATGTGTGGCCTGTGAACCGGGAGGCCGCGCAGATCGGCGGCCGCGAGGCGTTTGCCAGTGTGAGCTCACTCCCAGCGGTTCCCGACCTCGCTGTCATCGCCGTGCCGGCTGCGTCCGTCGCCGAGGCGGTTGAGTCCTGTGGTGTGGCCGGCGTCGCAGCAGTCGTCGTTCTGTCGGCGGGGTTCAAGGAGACCGGCGCCGAGGGCGGGGCCCTCGAGCGTCGCGTGGCACAGATCGCTCGAACGCATGGGATGCGCCTTCTTGGGCCCAATTGCCTGGGACTGATGGTCCCGGGATCGCGTCTCAACGCTTCCTTCGCCGGGCCGATGGTCCCGGAAGGTGGTATCGCCGTCATCACCCAATCGGGCGCGCTGGGGACGGCGATACTCGATTGGGCGCGCGGACGCGGCGGCCTGTCCGGGTTCGTCTCGCTCGGCAATCGTGCTGACATCTCCGAGTCGGACCTGCTCATGGCGTTCGCGGAACGGCCGGAGACGAAGGTGATCGCCGGGTACCTCGAATCGGTGGTGGACGGGCTGCGTTTCGTCGAGGCCGCTCACGCAGTCACGAGGAAGCTGCCGGTCGTGCTTCTCAAGGCCGGCGTCTCCGACGCGGGGGCCCGTGCCGTCTCATCGCACACGGGAAGCCTCGCCGGATCCAACGCGGCGTACGAAGCCGCTTTCGCCGCCGCGGGGATCGTGCGGGTGCCCGACGCCGAACGGCTCTTCGGCGTGTCGGAGGCATTCGCCGATCAGCCGCTGCCTGGCGCACCGGGCGTCGTCATCGTCACGAACGCCGGGGGGCCCGCCGTGATGGCCACCGACGCGTGCGAGCGGACGGGTGTGACGCTGGCCTCCCTGCAGCCGGGGACGGTCGAAGCGCTGCGCGCGGTGCTTCCGGTCGCCTCTGCGCTGTACAACCCCGTGGACCTGCTCGGTGACGCCGGACCCGAACGATACGCGCAGGCGCTCGGCATCCTTGCGGAGGACCCGGGAGTCAACTCGTTCCTCGTGCTCCTGACCCCGCAGCAGACGACCAGGCCCGACGAGGCGGCTGCCGCGATCATCGAGGCGGCCCACGCGTCGGGACGCACCACGCTCGCAGTCCTGATGGGGGAGGACGCCGTGGAGCCCGCACGGCGTGCGCTTGCAGCCGCCAGCGTGCCCGCGTACCGGTATCCGGAGGTTGCCGTCGACGCCCTTGCGGCGATGGAACGCTACGTCGCGATGCGGTCGCTGGCGCTCGTCGTCGCCCCCGTGATCGATGCCGACAGGGAGGCGGTGGAGGCGGTCTTCCAACGCACCCGCGAGGCGTCCAGGCACTTCGTACTGGAGGATGACGCGGCGCTGGTGGCGAGCGCCTATGGGATCGCGCGCCCGGCCGGTTCGCTCGCCCGCGATCGTTCCGCAGCGCTTCGCATCGCCAACGAGGTCGGGTATCCGGTGGCCCTCAAGGTGGCGAGCCCCGACATACTGCACAAGTCGGACATCGGCGGCGTGGTCCTCGGGGTAGCCGACGATGCAGCCCTTTCCCGCGCGTGGGATGACGTGCTCGACCGAACGCATCACCGGATGCCCGACGCCGCGGTGTGGGGCGCGATGGTCCAGAAGATGGTCCCACCCGGGTTCGAGGTCATCGTGGGCATGGAGCGGGACCCCACGTTCGGACCGCTCCTGATGTTCGGCCTGGGCGGCATCTACGTGGAGGTGCTGCACGACGTCGCCTTCCGACTGGCTCCCCTCGATCGCGCCGAGGCGCGGCGCATGATCGACCAGACGCGCGGCGCGGCGCTCCTGAAGGGAGCCCGCGGAGCGGACGCCTCGGACATCGACGCCATCACGGACGTCCTCGTCCGTATCGCCGCCCTCGCGACCGACTTTCCCGAGATCGTCGAGCTCGACATCAATCCGCTCGTGGTGGGGCGCCGTGGCAGCGGCGCACTGGCCGCCGACATCCGCATAGGCATCGGAGGGTGAGACCTGTGAAGACGATCATCGTAGCCTCGACTCGACGCTACAGCGGCAAGACCGGTGTGTGCCTGGCGCTCATCGCGACTCTCGAGGAACGCGGGCTTTCCGTCGGCTACTTCAAGCCCTACGGAAGCATGCCGCGAGCGGTCGACGGCGTGACCACCGACCGGGACGCGCACTTCCTCAACTGCGGGCTGGCGACGCCCACGGCGACCGAGCTGTTGTGCCCCATCGTGCGGACGCGGTCGTTCGTGGAGGACCTTCTGGCCGGGCGCCCCGTACCGGGCCGCGCCGAGGTGGCCGCGGCGTTCGAGAGCGCGTCGTCGGGGCGTGATGTGATGGTCGTCGAAGCGCCATCCGACCTGGAGCAGGGCGCCGCGGCCGGCGTCTGCGCCGCCGATCAGTTCACGCTCCTTGGCGGGAGCATCCTGCTGGTGGAGACGAACGACGCCAACGACCCGCCCGACCGTGTCGTGCGCGCGGCGTCGACGTTCGCCGCCGGACTGGCCGGCGTGCTCTACAACCGCGTGTCCGACGCGGACCGCCTCGTCGTGACCGACCGCTACGTACCGTACCTTACCGCGCGCGGCATCCGCACGTTCGGGGTGCTGCAGCACGACCCGCTGCTCTCGTCGGTGACTGTGCGCGAGATCGTGGACGTGTTGGGCGGCCGCGTCATATGCGGCGGGAAGGGGCTGGACGCACCGGTCGAGTCGTTCATGGTCGGCGCCATGGGCCAGGAGAAAGCGCTGCGGTTCTTCCGGCGGAAGGCGCACAAGGCGGTGGTGACCGGCGGCGACCGCGCGGACGTGCAGATGGCCGCGCTCGAGACCTCGACCGCCGTGCTCCTGCTGACCGGGAACATGCTCCCGAGCCCGACGGTCGCTGCTCGCGCCGACGAGCTCGGCGTGTGCACGGTGACGGTGGACACCGACACGCTCACCGCGGTGGAGCAGCTCGACACGCTCTTCGGCCACGTTCGGCTTCACGGTCCCGACAAGGCTGATAGAATGCGCCGGATGTTCGCTGACAACGTCTCGGTCGACGATCTGCTCTCGGTCTGCGGGATCATCCCACCCTCGTCCGTTCACGAAGGAGACTGACGTGACCTCAGCCACGCTCGTCACGATCGCCGTCGATGCGATGGGCGGCGACCTGGCTCCCGCCGTGGTCCTGGAGGGTGTCGACGCGGCACTCGCCGCGGACCTGGCGCTGCGCGTCGTGCTCGTGGGTCCCGAGGACGTCGTCGCCGGCTTCGCCGAGACACGTGACCGCGTGGAGGCCGTCGTCGCGACCGAGGTCATCGGCATGGACGAGCACGCCGCTGCCGCGGTGCGCGGCAAGCAGGACTCCTCGATCGTGGTCGGCTGCCGCCTCGTGAAGGAGGGGAAGGCCGACGGCTTCTTCTCGCTGGGCAACTCCGGGGCGACGATGGCGGCCGCCACGCTCATGATGGGACGGATCCCCGGCGTCCTGCGCCCGGCGATCGCGACCGTGCTCCCGACCGCCGGAGCGCCCTGTGTGCTGCTCGACGTCGGGGCGAACGCCGACTGCAAGCCCGAGTACCTCGCGCAGTTCGGGATGATGGGCGCGGCCTATGCGCGCAGCACCCTCGGCGTGGCGGAGCCCAGCGTGGCGCTGCTCAACATCGGTGAGGAACCCGCGAAGGGCTCCCTGCTGGCGCAGGAGGCTTACGTGCTCCTGCAGTCCCGCGTACCCGGGTTCATCGGGAACGTCGAGGGGCGCGACATACCCGCCGGCGTTGCCGACGTCATCGTCACCGACGGCTTCACCGGCAACATCGCACTCAAGCTGATGGAAGGCATGAGCCACCACCTGCTGGGCGAGTTCAAGCGCGCACTGACCGCATCCGCTGTGAGCAAGGTCGCCGCGGCCGTGCTGAAGCCCTCTCTCGCGGGCCTGCGCGACAAGCTCGATCCCGACGTCCACGGAGCGGCGCCGCTTCTCGGCGTGCAGGGGCTCGCGCTCATCGGCCATGGGTCATCAGGCGCGCGAGCGGTCGCGTCGGCGCTGCGTGTGGGCGCGGTCGCCGTGCGGGGCGGTCTCGTGGAGCGGGTCGCGGCATCCCTGGTCGAACTGAGTGCGTGACCTGCGGGGTTCGTGTACTATTCCACGAACCGTAAACCGACCTCTCGCGAGAAGTGAACGAATGACCTACGCCGCAATCACATCGGTCGCCTCGTGGCTCCCGGAACGCCGTCTGACCAACGCCGATCTCGAGCGCATGGTGGACACGTCCGACGAGTGGATCCGCACGCGGACCGGCATCTCCGAGCGACGCGTCGCAGCGGATGACGACGCCACGTCCGACCTCGCCGCGCGCGCGGGCGCGATCGCGCTAGAGCGCGCGGGACTCGCTCCGTCGCAGGTCGACATGCTGATCGTCGCCACCTCGAGCCCGGACATGGCGTTCCCTTCCACCGCCTGTCTGGCTCAGGCGAAGATGGGGCTGACCTGTCCCGCCTTCGACATCAACGCAGCATGCACCGGGTTCATCTACGCCCTCGAGCTCGCCGCCGCCATGATCGAGGCAGGCCGGCTGAAGACGGTCCTCATCATCGGCGCCGAGGTGCTGACGCGCCTGATCGACTTCACGGACCGCGGCACGTGCATCCTGTTCGGCGACGGCGCCGGCGCTGTGGTCGTCCAGGCCTCGGAGGAACCGGGCATCCTGTCTGTGCATCTCGGGGCCGACGGCACGGGCGCGGGCCTGTTGACGGTCCCGGGCGGTGGCAGCGCTGCCCCACTCACCCCGGAGCTGCTCTCCGAGGGCGCGCAGTTCATCCACATGAGCGGCAACGACGTCTACAAGTTCGCGGTACGCACGATCCCCCGCGTGACCAAGCAGGCGCTGGCCGAGTCCGGGTTGACTCTGGCAGACCTCGATTGGCTGGTGCCGCATCAGGCCAACGAGCGGATCACCCTGACGGTGGGCGAGAGCCTCGGCATCCCGCACGAACACGTGGTCAACTCGATCGCCATGACCGGCAACACCTCCACCGCGTCGATCCCGCTGGCGCTCGACGGACTGTACCAGTCGGGCGATCTCAAGAGCGGTGACGTCCTCGCGTTGGTAGGTTTCGGATCCGGTCTGACGTACGGCGCCGCGATCGTCCGCTGGACCCTGTAAGGAGACTTGAGAGCATGGCGCTCACGACACGGCTCACACGACTGCTCGGCATCGAGTACCCGATCATCCAGGGCGGCATGGCTTGGACCGCGACGTGGGAGCTCGCCGCCGCGGTGAGCAACGCCGGCGGTCTCGGCATCATCGGCGCCGGCCACATGCCCACCGACCTGCTCCGCGATCAGATCCGCGGCGCGAAGGCGGCCACCGACAAGCCGTTCGGTGTGAACCTCATGCTGCTCACCCCGCACATCGATGAACTCGTGCAGATGGTGCTGGACGAGGGCGTCGCCGCCGTCACCACCGGCGCCGGGAACCCGGGCAAGTACATACCCGAGCTGCAGGCGAAGGGGATCAAGGTGCTGCCGATCGCGCCGTCCACGGCGCTCGCGCGCAGGCTCGAGCAAGGGGGCGCGGACGCGATCATCGGCGAAGGCATGGAGGCGGGCGGACACATCGGCGAGCTCACGACGATGGTGCTCGTGCCACAGCTGGTGGACGCGGTCTCGCTGCCGGTCGTCGCGGCCGGCGGCATCGCGGACGGGCGCGGGATCGCCGCCGCGTTCGCGCTCGGCGCCGAAGGCGTCCAGCTCGGGACCCGGTTCATGTGCGCTACCGAATGCACGATCCACGCGGACATCAAGGCCCGGCTGCTGAAGGCCAAGGACCGCGACACCGTCGTGACCGGGTATTCCACCGGCCATCCGGTCCGTGTGCTCAAGAACAAGCTCGCCCGGGAGCTCATCGAGCTCGACCGCGCGAACAAGTCCGAGGAGCTCGAGGCGCTCGGAGCTGGCAAGCTCGCGTTGGCGATGCGCCACGGAGATGTGGAGAACGGGTCTTTGATGGCCGGGCAGTGCGCGTCGATGATCGGCAGGATCCAGCCCGCAGCTGAGATAGTGTCGGAACTCGTCGCCGAAGCCGAGGCCGTGATGAGGTCACTCGCCTCGAGAGTGAGTGCGTGACCGTGACTGTGGCGCTCGTCTTTCCCGGGCAGGGCTCGCAGCGGCTGGGCATGCTGGACGCGGTGCCGCCGTCTGTCGGCCTCTCGCGCCTGTTGGACGCCGCCGAGGCGCTGTCCGACATCGGGCTGCGTGAGGTGGCCGCGTCGGGCACCCCGGAGCAGCTCGCGGACACGCGCGCCGCTCAGCCGCTGCTGTACCTGTGCGACTGGGCGTGGGGAAGCGTCGCGCTTTCTTCGGGCGTCACTGCGTCCGCGGTCGCGGGCCACAGCCTCGGAGAGCTGTCCGCGCTGGCTGTGGCCGGGGCGTATTCGGTCGAGGCCGGGCTGGAACTCGTCGTCGAGCGCTCGCGTCTCATGGCCGAGTGCGCCGCAGCCACGCCGGGCGGGATGTCGGCGGTGTTGGGCTTGGACGTTGCCGCCATCCGTGCTGCCATCGACGGCATCGACGGCGTCTGGATAGCCAACGACAACTCGCCGGGCCAGGTCGTCGTCTCCGGGACCTCGGAAGGCGTTGCAGCGGCCAGCGAGGCGCTCTTGGCCGCGGGCGCGCGACGCATTGTGCCCCTGGCGGTCGCCGGCCCCTTCCACACTCCGCTCATGCGCCCGGCCGCGGACGCCTTCGCGGACCTCCTCGAGCACACGCATTTCAGCGAGAGCGCTCTTCCGGTCTATTCCAACAGCGAGCCCACTGGTGCGCGGGACGCGTCGTCACTCAGGCGCCGGCTCGTCGCGCAGATCGTCGAGCCGGTGCGTTGGACGGAGATGATGATGGCGCTGCTGTCCGACGGCCACGTGACACTGCTCGAATGCGGTCCCGGCGCGGTGCTGACCGGGCTTGCGAAGCGGGTCGACGGGCTCACGGCGGTGGCGGTCGAGCAGGACGGGCTCACGCGACTCCTCCAGGCGGAAGGACGCGGCCGATGAAGCGGCTCGAAGGCAAGTGCGCGCTGGTCACAGGGGCGTCACGCGGGATCGGCGCGGCCATAGCGCTCCGGCTCGCCGCCGAGGGCGCGTCGGTGGCGGTCAACTACGCC
>DATCGP010000064.1:0-7648 GCA_036508875.1 Coriobacteriia bacterium
CGTGTGCTTCGCCTGGTACAGCTCTTCGTGCGCGACCCACTTGTGGCACAAGACGCAGTCGCGGGTCTCCATCGAGACGCGCAGGTGCGCCGGGTGAGGGACCACCGCCGTCTGTGAGGCCTCGTCGCTCCAGTCGTAGCGGTGGCACTGGAGGCACGCCTCGCTGGTGGGCGGCTGGAACGTCACGAACGCCGGCTCTGTCGAGGTGGAGATGAGGCTGTTGTAGAACTCACCCACACGTGCGACAGCGGATCCGAGCGCGGTGGCCGCGTCGGTGTGGCACACCACGCAGTCGATGCCGGCATGGGCCGAGGACTCGAGCGTCATGTGGCGGCGCTGCAGCCCCGTGTAGCGGTCGTAGAAGCCGGGTTGCGAAGTGACGACCAGCGCCACCGCGACCGCGATGACGGCGACAACGAGGACCGCGCCCACCACGATGGCGACGATCCGGCCGCGCCCGCGCTTGCGCTTCGCGACGGCGCTCACTGGGCCGCCTCCTGCTCAAGCGCCGGTTCGGCCGGTTGCCCGGCGAGCTCGGGGCTCGTGACCTCACCGTGATCGTGCAGGGGCACCCGGAGAGGGAGGACCTTCGCGGCGAGCGTCACGAAGAGCACCGCGATCGAGAGCAGCCCTACGGCGATCAGTGTCTCGGTGAGGCTCGGTACGTACGGCGCCTGCTGCTGTCCGAGCACCCCGATCGCGAAGCCCATCGACATGAGCGTGTAGCGCTTGAGGAAGATGGCGACGACGTAGAGTGCGGCGGCCGTGATCTGAACCGCCGGGATGTGCCGTGTCTTTCGTCGCGCCAGCAGCGTGAACGCGATGATCCCGAGTATGAGCACCGGCAGGAATATCCCCGCGTAGGGACCGGTGAGGAACTCAGAGAACCTCAGCGTGTGTCCCGCCTTGGCCGAAGTCGGCCAATAGACGAAGGCGATCTCCGAAACCAGGAGGAACAGGTCGATGATTATGACCATCGCCAGCAGCGTCGACAGGCTCCTGAACATCTTGGACGTGAACTCGAGCACGTGGAAGCGCTGCATGATGTAGGCGACGATCAGAAGAAGGGCTATGCCCGAGGCGATCGCCGAGCTCAGGAAGATCGGCACCATCACCGCCGTGTTCCACAGCTCGCGCGACTTGTTCAGCGCCAGAACGAACGCGGTGGTGGTGTGGAGGTAGATGGCGAAGGGGAGCGCGATCAGCGTCATGATGAACGCGAGCTTCTCCCCGCCCTTCCCCGTGATCAGGATCCACAGGTCGATGAAGCAGATCGTCATGTAGATGCCGGCGGCGCTTCCCGTGTACACGAAGATGGCGGTGAGGTTGGGCGAGAGCGCGAACCAGTAGATCCTCCAGACCCTGACCAGGTCGGTCAGGTCGCCGAGCACGGCGATCATCGTCAGCACCGCCGCCATGAGTACCGCGAGTCTCGCCAGCGGGCGGAACTGCTCAGCCCCGAAGAGGTGCACGCTGGCGTACACGACGAGTCCACCGGCGGCCAGCCCCACGTAGAACATGTAGTTCGCGAACCACAGTCCCCACGTGAACCCATCGCGCTGGGCCATCGTGACGCCACCCTCGGTGAGGATGAGGTACCAGGCGGTGAGGCCGAGCGCGATGAGGACGCCGAGGATCCCCACGAACGCCCAGTAGCGCTTGCCCGCGCTCTTGAGCGCTCCGACGTTCCAGTCGATGCCGATGAACCGCTTGATCCCGGGCTGGGTGGTGGTGGCGTCAGTCATCTGTCATCACCCCACATACCAGATCATCGGTTCGGTCGATTCCTCTTCCTTCAGGCGCCACACACGGCGGGTCCTCAGGAGTATCGCGACGTCGCTGTTCGGGTCGTTGAGGTCTCCGAACTTCCTCGCTCCGACGGGGCACGCTTCCACGCACGCGGTGGTCTGGCCGTGGCGGGTCCGCTGCACGCAGAACGTGCACTTTTCGGCGGTCCACGCCTTCTCGGCGAGCGGGACCTTGGCGTTGACCTCGGCCGCCGGGACCTCCGGGTGCACCCAGTTGAAGTGACGGGCGCCGTAGGGGCACGTGATGAGGCAGTTGCGGCACCCGATGCACTTGTCGTAGTCGATCAGCACGATGCCGTCGGGCTCTTTCCAGGTCGCGATCACCGGGCAACCGTAGACGCACGGTGGCTTCGCGCAGTGCATGCACTGGACCGGCAGATACCACTTGTCGGGCCGTCCGGCCTCCTCGTAGTCGAGCACCGCGCTCTCGAGGTCGACCTTGCCGGCCTCCATCTCGAGCACCTGGATGAAGGTGAAGCCCGAGGTGCGCCCGATGTTGTTCTCCTCGACGCAGGCGTAGACGCACCGGCGGCAACCGACGCACGCCTTCACGTCGATGACCATCGCCCACTTCTCGGGACCGGCGGGATCCGCGTAGTAGACGGGGTGCCCCGGATAGTTGGCGGGCTGGTCCTCGGCGAGGATCGAGGCGAGCGGGTCCTCGGTGCCGATGGGTGCAGCCACGGTCGGGGCAGCGGTCGTCGTCGCGTCCTGAGCGGCTGCCGGCCCCGCGGTGAGCACCGCGGGGATCACGCCGGCAGCGACAACGCCCGCAGCGAGACCGACGCCCTGGAGGAAGGTCCGACGCGTGAACGTCGTGCCGTCGGGGGCCGTCGCGTTGTCCGGTCGCTCGTCCCGACCAGCGTCGAGAGGATTGTTCTGACTCATCGCTTCAGCCTTTCCCGAATCGGTGGTGCCGCGAGCCAGACCACGATGACGACCACCAAGAACAGGCCCACACCGACGACGATGAGGAACCACGTCGGGTTGACAGTGGGAGGCGGCAGCGGCGGCGACATGATCGGCTTGAACGGCACGCGATTGGCGCCGACCACTCTCATCTGGAACCCGGTCCCAAGGAACGGCTTCAGCGGTGCAAAGTAGATGTAGTTCGGCGTGTGCGGGTCGTGACAGCCTGCGGCGACGCAGGAGGCGAAGTGCTTGCCGTGCGTGCCCTGCTTGAACTCTTTGTACTTCGCCTCATGGCACGTATAGCAGACGAGCGAGATGTCGCCGGTGATGTCGATGAGCTTGCCGCCGGCGATCTTGAGCTTGCCGGGGTTGCGGCTGGGATCGTCGTGGCAGGTGAGGCAGGCGATGCCGATGTCTCCGCCGGCGGCGAGAACGTCATGGCTCTCGAGCACGATCTTGTGGCCGGTCATCCCGTTCGGAAGCGGGCGCGAGGGGTGCTCCGTGCCTCCGGGGCCCGCGACCATCGTGACCGGATGGCAGTTGGTGCACGGGTAGAAGAACAGCTGACCGGTGGACGCCTGGCCCGCGAAAGCGGGGACGGCGGTCGCGAGAAGGACCGTGGCGAACATCAGGGCCGCGATGGGTATGCGGAACCGCACCCGTTGCCCTCCGGATGTGCGCGCCACCGAACATGACGAGGAATCAGCCATGTGCTCTCCTGCCTGCCTAGCGGGATCCACCTCGTACCGCGGTTGCCCCGGCCCGGTACAGCACTGCGGAATGCGAAAACCTCGCCAACGCGGCCATTGTACATGCGGCACGCGTACTTGGTACCCGGTCGTGGTGTTCACGATGCACCGGCTGCTCACCTCGATGCGCCAAGAAGCCGCGCGAAGGGCGGTCGTTGCTCGGTGAGCGGCGTGGACATCGTGTGGAGCGACGCGACTCGGCGCGCCGCTTGCTGCCCTGTTCGGTACGGGAATGCCCGAGGGCGCACTCCGGCGTCCGACGAAAAGGAGGAGGTGATCCAGCAGATGCATAGTCATTACATCGCTGCGCTGGTCCGGTCCGTCGTGGACACCACGGAGGTCCGCACCTCCTAGGACGGCGGCGCTCCGGGAGACGTGAGCCCGGGTGCGCATGTGCGCCACCGATTCTTGGATGAGATGTCGCTGTTCGGCAGCGATGGGAGAGGGTCACCCGGTGTTCCGGGTGGCCCTCTTCGCGTGCCCGGGCACCCGGGGTGGGACAATGGACGTCGAGGAGGTTCGAAGTGCCGCACGCCGAGTTCTCCGATATGCCGATCGTTGCGCCTGGCGCCAGCGTCGTCGTCGTCGGCGGGGCGAACACCGATGTCGTCGGAGTCTCCGCGCACGCGCTGGTGGCCCGTGACTCGAATCCCGGGAGCATCCGCACCAGCCCCGGGGGCGTCGGGCGGAACGTGGCCGAGAATCTGGTCAGGCTGGGCGTCGGCGTCGAGTTCGTCACCGCGTTCGGCGACGATGACGCGGGCAGGGCGCTGAGGGCCTCATGCCGCGTCCGCGGGATCGGAACGGCAACGTCTCTCGTAGCGGCGGACCTGCCAGGAGCGCACTACCTCGCGGTGCTCGACGAGCGCCACGACATGGCGGTTGCCATCAACGACATGCGCGTGCTCGATCGCCTCACCCCCGAAGTGCTCGCCGAACCCGAGCGTGCGCAGCTGCTGCTGGCCGCGGACCTGGTCGTCGTCGATGCCAACCTTCCCGCCGAAACGCTCGAATGGCTGGCGGTCGCGGTCCGGGCGCCGATCCTGCTCGAACCGGTGTCGGCGGCGAAGACCTGCAGGGCCAGCGGGATCCTGGCGCGGCTCGCGGCGCTCACCCCGAACACGTTGGAGGCTGCGGCGCTGCTCGGCCATGACGTTTCCGGCATCGATGAGGCGCAGCGGGCGGCGTGCGAGCTGGTGGCGCTCGGGGCCGGTTCCGCGTTCGTGACCTGCGGCGCCGCGGGCGTTGCTTGGGCTGACGCGAACGGCTCGGGCGTGGTGGAAGCGCCTGTGGTCGAGGTCGCCAACGCATCCGGCGCGGGCGACGCGTTCTGCGCGGGGGTCGCGTACGCGTTGCTCGCGCGCGGGGGAGCGCGCACCGCGGCGAAGCTGGGCACGGTGCTGGCCGGGTTCGCTCTCGCGGACGAGGACACTGTGAGCCGCTCGATCACGTACCGTGCGGTTTCCGAAGCGATGAAGGAGTCACGACCGTGAACGAGTACCTGCGGATCGCTCCGGAGGTCCGGGCAGCGCTGGATTCCGGCGCGCCGGTGGTGGCGCTGGAGTCGACGATCATCAGCCACGGCTTCCCGTACCCGGCCAACGTGGAGTGCGCTCTCGAATCGGAGCGAGTGTGCCGCGAGGAGGGCGCGGTGCCGGCGACGGTGGCCGTTCTCGGAGGCCGGCTGTGGGTCGGACTCTCGCGCGCTCAGATCGAGCACCTGGGCAGCGCCCGTTCGGTGATGAAGGTCTCGCGGCGCGACCTCGGCGTGGCTGTCGCACGCGGGATCGACGGCGCGACCACGGTCGCCGGGACGATGGCGGTGGCCGCGATGGCGGGCATCCGCGTGTTCGCGACCGGCGGGATCGGCGGCGTCCACCGCGGCGCCCAGCAGACGTTCGACGTGTCCGCCGACCTGCTCGAGCTGGCGCGCACCGAGGTCGCGGTCGTCTGCGCCGGCGCGAAGTCGGTGCTCGACCTCGCGCTGACGCTCGAGGTCCTCGAGACGCATGGCGTGCCGGTCCTGGGGTTCCGGACCGACGAGTTCCCTGCCTTCTACACCCGGACGAGCGGCCTCGGGGTCGACGCGCGCTGCGACACCCCAGAGGAGGTCGCAGCGATCCTGCGGGTGCGGCACGACCTGGGCGTGGGCGGGGGCGTGGTGATCGCGAACCCGATCGCGCCGGAGCACGAGATCGACCGGGAGACGCTCGACCGGTGGACCGACGCCGCGCTCGCGGCCGCGGACGACGCGGGCGTCACAGGCAAGCGGGTGACGCCGTTCCTGCTGGCGCACCTGCACGCGCTGTCCGCGGGAGCGACCGAGGAAGCGAACAAGCAGCTGGTGTGGTCGAACGTGCGGCTCGCCGCACGGATCGCCGCTGCGCTGCCCGGAGTCGCCTCTCAGCCGACCGAGTCGTAGGCCCTGCGCGCGTTGTCGATGACGTCGTCGAGCGCCGATTCGTCCTGCAGCGGCAGACCGGTGTCGGACTCGCGTTCGCGTGGATCGCGCAGTGGGCGGCGTAGTTCGGAGGCACCGTCCCCTCGATCGGTGAGGGTCCGTTCCGTCTCGTCGCCGTGATGGATCTCAGCCTGATGGTGCCCCTCTTGTGTGTGGGCGCCGTGCTGCTGTGGCGCCGACACACGTGGGGCTTCGCCCTCGCGGCGATCGCAATCATCCAAGGCGCGGCGTAAACACTCGTTCTCACCACGAGCTCTGTCGTGGGCGGATTGCGGCGCGTGGCAGGCTCGATGGAGCAGGCCCCGGTGTGGGCGGTCTGGACGCTGGCCGGGGTGGCAGCCGCGGTGGCGCTGCTGTGGAAGGTGGAGCGCCGAGCGCACTGCGCGCGGGCGACTGACGCAACCAGGGACTGAACGCGAAAGAGGCGGCCCCCGATGGGGACCGCCTCTTCGTGATACGACAGACTCGCTCGGCTGATTAGGCCTTGCGGATGTTGGTCGCCTGGAGCTTGCCGTTCTGACCAGTCGTCACCTCAAAGATGACCTTCTGGCCCTCGTCGAGGGTCTTGAAGCCCTCGCCCTGGATCTCGCTGAAGTGAGCGAAGACATCGTCGCCCTCTTCGCGAGCGATGAATCCGTAACCCTTGTCCGGGTTAAACCACTTCACGGTACCTTCTGCCATTTAAATCCATCCTCTCGCCCCGTTTCACTGGGGCAAAACAAAGCGACCCGTTCCCCGCAACACTCGCGGATCATCAGGCCGCAACCGTGCGAACCACTCTGGCTCGCCAACGGAGTATAGCACCGTTGCGGGGGAACGTGCCGAAATAGCTTTCCGGCGTCGTCGGCACGCGAAGTGCGAGCTGCGCGAGAGCGCGCGAGGTTGCTGGCGGGCGGCAGCGCACGGCCGTCCCGGTTTGCCCCGCCCGCCACGCCCCGCTACCCTGAGCCTCGACCCGCGTTCGCGGGCCGGGACGAAGTGAAGGCGGGTCCACGTGTCGGGCAAAGGCGAATCCAAGGTCGCGATCGTCGCGGCGATCGTAGGCAATCTGCTGGTCGCGATCAGCAAGTTCGTCGCTGCCGCGTTCACCGGCAGCTCGGCGATGATCTCCGAGGGCATCCACTCCCTCGTCGACACCGGCAACGGGACACTCGTCTTGTTCGGCATCAAGCGTGCGAACCGCCCCGCCGACGCCGGGCACCCGTTCGGGCACGGCAAGGAGCTGTACTTCTGGACACTCATAGTGGCGATCTCGATCTTTGGGATCGGCGGCGGCATGTCGATCTACGAGGGCGTCACGAGCCTGATCGAGCACACCCACATCGAGAATCCCTGGCCGAACTACCTGGTTCTCGTGATCGCGATGGTCATCGAGAGCTCGTCATTCTTCATCGCGATGCGCGAGTTCAACGCGGCCCGAGGCGACCGGCCCGCGTTCGAGTTCATCCGTGCCTCGAAGGACCCGAGCCTGTTCACGATCGTCTTCGAGGACAGCGCCGCGATGCTGGGCCTGACCGTCGCCTTCCTCGGCGTGCTGCTCGGGCACCTGACCGGAATCCCCTACTTCGACGGCGCCGCATCGGTCATCATCGGCCTCATCCTCGCGGGTGTGGCGTGGCTACTCGCGCGAGAGACCAAGGGGTTGCTGGTGGGCGAGGGCGTCGAGCCTCAGGTGCTCGTCGCGATGCGAGAGCTCATCATGGCCGATCAGGCGATCG
>DATCGP010000065.1:0-23910 GCA_036508875.1 Coriobacteriia bacterium
CCTCGCTACGGTGAATTGACCGGCGTCACATCACCGAGGTGCTGCCACTGGGGGACCTTGAGGTAGTCCCCGTACTTCGTCTCGGTGCCGTTGGGCGCCGTGATGATCGCCGACCACGAACCGGTCCACCGGTCGATGATCGGCTGGACCGTCTTCGACGTGACGACGTGCCCGCTCGCGTCCTTGGTGGTGCACCAGACGGTCCAATACTGAGTGTCGGAGTACTCGGGCTGAAGACTGCTGCCGTCGAGGGTCCACGGGACCTGGATCACGGCGATCCCGTAGGCGTTGACGGTGCCGGAGTAGATGCCGCCGTTGGGCAGGATGGACGTGTCCGGGTAGATCGTCCCGTAGCCGAACGTCCCGGTCCCGGAGCCGGCCGCGTTGAGCGTGGGCTGCGCGTACACGGTGCAGCCGTACACCGGCTTGTAGGGAGTCTCGGGCCCGTCCCAACCGAAGCCGCCCATGACGGGCTGCGGGTTCGTGAAGCCCTTGGTCTCGTATACGCCGACGCGAAGGACGGCCGGAGTGGTGCTGCGGACCACGGGAAGCTGGTACGTGACGACCGCGGCGATCGGGTTGTTGGCCGTTCCGCCGTGAGTCGGGAATACGCGCCTCGGGAAGTTGCGGGGCCGGATGTCGGTGCCGAACCGCGGGTCCGAGGTCAGGAAGTACTGACCTTCCTTGACCTTGCCGAAGTCCGCGACGCCAGTGCTGTCGGTCACGGCGTAGTGCGTCTCGTCAAGGTTGTTCACGTCGAGGAGCTGTACGCGGACGCCCTTGAGGCTCAGGCCGTCGGCCACGCCCGTGAGCTCCACCCGCACCGGCACCTCGAACCCTGCGACCGCCGCGCTCTGCTGCTGCCACGCGCTCGCGAAACGGATGACAGCCACAGCGGGATCGAGCGGCCCACCCTGCGGGTACGCCGTGACGATGATCTGGATCATGTCGATCCCGGTGGCGGGGTCGCCCGTCGGGGTCAGGCTGGTCTCGACGGTGAAGGTGCCGTAGGCGGTGCTCCAGTCGTCGATCTTCAGCGGTATGCCCGTCGGCCAGGACTCGTTGGACTCGGCGTAGTGGATGTCGCTGTAGTTGCGGGAGAGGATGAGCGACATGGCCTCGTTCGCGACCGCCGTGGCCTCGGTCCGCGTGCGTGCGCTCGAGTACCAGCCGCCAGTCGCGATCACGGTGGTGACGACGGCCACGGCGATGACGAGCAGGATGGCCGCCGCGGTGAGTGATTCGATCAGCGTGAAGCCGTCATCCCGGGCGTGCCCGAGACGACGCGCGCCGATCCGGAGCTGGTCCGTCATCCCCACTGATCCCCCTGTCAGCATGCCTGACCCACTCTTCGCGGGAACCGGGCCGTTCGACGCTCTCGTCGAGGCCCCGCGGTGACCACTCATCGCGCTCATCGACCGGCCATCGCCGTCACTTGAGCAAACGCCGACGAGCGACGAAGCGGTCGCAGGCGGCATCTGGTTCGTCTGGATCGTTCCGGCGAGCCGGCTCACGAGCGTCCCTTGCCGGCGCCGTTCTCGAACACGCCCTTGTAGCCGTACCGAAGACCCGAAAGCCCCCCGAACCCGAGGCCGAGCCCTAGGCCGTACACCACATCGCTCGTCACCGTACTGCTTGGGACCGCCATCAGCGTCGAGGCCACGATGATCGCGAGCGCCAGAGCGAGGACGAGCGCGTTGGCGACGACGTACCAAGCCATCGAGCGGACCCTGAGCGCGCGCCCGACGGGCCGTGCGCCGAGAGCGGCCACGACCAGTGCGATGACGCCCGAAACCAGAGTCCACATGCCTCGATTGCCCCCGTCCCGCCCTACATGCATCCCTGCAGAGATGTATGAGGAATGCTAGCACGCTGAACGGCGCAAACGGCGTCCGGAGCGGTCGATTCGGGCTTCCGATATGACGAACGGTCGAGGCGGTTTCCGCGTGCCCGGCTGACCGGCCGCGCGGGCTGCCAGAACGGACATCCCAAACCCTTAGAAGCGTCTCCTCCGGGTCCCTGGGGCCGTCTCGGGTAGCGCGCATTGCTCGTGTTCGCCGAACGGCGACATCAACGCTAAGTCGAGGGTTCTGTACCATCCGGCCGACACCCTCGATCGCCGCCCGCCGCGGGCCGTCGTCGGCGCACTGACCACGACCAACACCACCTCTGACGTGCGGCGACGCGACCGAACGTCCTTCCCCCGCAGCGGGCGGAGCGTCGGTGGCGACAGCCACCGATCAACAAGGCCTCGATGTGTTGTCGAGTCCTGAAGAGATCGGACGAGTTCTAGTTCGAGGTTCCTGAGGGACGTTTCGAGGCGTCCGCGCGCCGGGGCGGGCTCCAGGGTTCACGCTCGACGAAGGCAGCCACCGCACCCGCCTGGCCCCCGTCGTCATGCGCGAGCGGCGTGGTGTTCACGATCAGGCGCCGGCGCCAGCCGTTGGGCCAGCCCACCGTCACCGACTGGTTTAGGAGAGGTTCAGGGCCGACCAGGTCGCGCATATCGTGCCGCCGTTCTTCGGTCGCTTCGCGATAGTCCCCTAGCGAGACCGACCACTCCGGGACCTCCATGTCCGCAGCCTGCCCGTCGGCGAGGTCGAGCAGACGCCGGGCTTCCGGGTTCGCGAACGTGATCTTCCCGTCGGGGTCGAGGACGACGACCCCAGCAGGCGTCATCGCCATGACGCTCTCCAGCATCTCGCCCGAGCGGGCGACCGCGTGCCGCGCCTCCACAGCGTCGTTGAGTTGCTGCTGTGAGTACATCGCATAGACCCCGAAGAGGATGGAGGGGACCCACAGCAACTCCACCAGTGGCATCACGCTGGTCACCTCGGCTGGCATCGTCATGAAGTGGCCGAGGATGCTCACGCCGGCGGACACGAAGTAGCACATGGTCGAGGCCACGAAGAACGACTTGGATGCGCGGGAGAACGCTCCGCCCGGCCTGACCGGGAGCAGCAGCACGGCTATGAGCGCGACCGCGAAACCCAACATCGGCGCGATGTCCTCGGTGATCGACCAGGCAGCGGCGTTCATCGAGGCTCACCGGACAGTTCGTAGCCGCGAG
This sequence comes from Coriobacteriia bacterium, assembly GCA_036508875.1. Taxonomy (GTDB): domain Bacteria; phylum Actinomycetota; class Coriobacteriia; order Anaerosomatales; family PALSA-660; genus PALSA-660. The sequence continues at coordinate 3,071 of DATCGP010000065.1, forward strand.
CCTGCCATGCCGCGAACGCCAACGCGAAGCCGCCGAGCCCGAACACGAAGTGGCGGAGCAGCCACCACTCCGACCAAGGCACGAGATAGCCGAACGCCTGCATTCCGAAACCGGCGATGATGGCGGTCACGCCCACGATGAATGCCCGCCGGCCGCGAGGCGCGCGGATGCCGCGCCCCAACCACACCATGACGGGAAACAGACCGACGGCTAGCAGGAATCGGACCGTGTCATTCGGATTCACAGACCGCCCCCTGCCGGCTCGTCCCAACGAGGCCCCCTGCCCCGAGCACGATTGTACGCCGCGCGAATGCATCGCCGCCACCTCGAACTGCATAGGACCCGACGAACGATGGAGCTCGGACTCTACGACAGTCTGCGCGCGAGCAGCTCGTTGACGACCGCAGGGTTCGCCTGTCCGCCGGTCTCGCGCATGACCGCTCCGACGAAGTATCCGAGTAGCCCGGTCTTGCCCGACCTGTACTGCTCCACCTGCGCGGCATTCGCCGCCAGGACCCGGTCCAGGACCGCCTCCAGTTCCGAGACGTCGGAGACCTGCTTCATCCCAAGGCGCTCGATGACCTGGAGCGGCCTCTCGTCCGTCACCGCGATCTCGGCGAACACCTCTTTCGCCTGCTTCCCCGAGATCGTCCCGTCGGCGACCAGCTGGATGATGCGCGCCAGCTTGCGTGGCGTGACCGCCAGGCCCCACGGCCGGATGCCCTCAGCGTTGATCTGTGCTGAGACATCCCCGAGGACCCAGTTCGATGCCTGCTTGGCGAACTCCATCCCGGCGCTCTCGACCGTTTCCGCGTAGTACGCCTCGAGCTCGAGATCTTCTCCGAGGATGCGAGCGTCATGGGCGGGAAGTCCGTATTGCGCCGCGAGGCGCGCCTTGCGGGCGTCTGGCAGTTCCGGCAGACGCTGCGCCACACGAGCCACGTACGCCTCGTCGAAGGTGAAGGGCACCATGTCCGGCTCCGGGAAGTAACGGTAGTCGTGCGCCTCCTCCTTGCCGCGCAGCGAGGAGGTCCGCTTGGCTCCGACGTCCCAGTGGCGGGTCTCCTGCTCGACCTTCCCGCCGCCGTCGAGCAGGTCCGCCTGCCGTACGATCTCGTAGGCGAGCGCGTCGTGCAGCGCCTTGAACGAGTTCATGTTCTTGACCTCGGCCTTGACCCCGAACTGCTCGCGTCCCCACGGGCGCACCGACACGTTGGCGTCGACGCGCATGGAGCCTTCCTCCATGTTGCAGTCGGAGATGCCGAGGGAGAGGAAGATCAGCCGCAGCTTCTGCGCGAACCTGCGGGCTTCCTCAGGCGTGCGGAGGTCCGGTTCGCTCACAAGCTCCATCAGTCCGGTGCCCGCGCGGTTGAAGTCAACCAGCGAGTGCGTGGCGCCTGCGATGCGCCCTTCCGAGCCGCCGATGTGGACCATCTTGCCGGTGTCTTCTTCGAGATGGATCCGGGTGATCCGGACGCGCGTGGTGTAGCCGTCCTCGGTCTCGAGGACACCCGCGCGGACCGCACGCTGCAATGCGGCATCACCCTCGACCTCCACATCAAGGTGCCCGCCGATGCAGAACGGGACGTCGTACTGCGAGATCTGGTAGTCCTTCGGCATGTCGGGATAGAAGTAGTTCTTGCGGTGGAACTGGCTGTACGGCGCGATGTCGCAGTGCAAAGCGAGGCCGGCGAGCACCGTCGCCTCGACCGCCTTCTCGTTGGGGACCGGGAGCGCGCCGGGAAGCCCGAGGCACACGGGACACACCCTCGTGTTCGGCTCTCCCCCGAAGACGACCGGGCAACCGCAGAACATCTTGGTGTTCAGCGACGTCAGCTCCGTGTGGATCTCGAGGCCTATGACCGCCTCCCACCGGGTGAGCACCTCTGCCAAGCGGTCTTTCGCCACGGCGGAGCTTCCTTCCGTCCTCGTGTGAGCGTCATGTCGCGGCAGGGTCCTTCACGCGGCCTCCGTCACCGACGTCGGGATTGTACCGGATTGGCTGCGTCAGCCCCCACCTTCCCCTTCGCGGGTACATACGCACTACACGACGAACGTGCATCCTCGTCCAAGGCGCCGACCGCGCCGCTCAACACGACGCGAAGGAGTGGTCCAGATGCCAGATAGCGATCTGAAGGCCGGAGAGTCCGGCGTGACCGAGGAGGACCTGCCGGACACCGACGACATGTCCGAAGAGGAGTTCGACACGCTCGAGGTGGTCGCGATGCACGCCTCGATGACGGCGATCGGATCCGTGCGCACAGAGGAGTTCGACGCGACACAGTGCGCCATCGCGACAGCCGCCGTCGACGGCGACGCCTCGATCGGGGCCTCTGTCGTGGGCGCACTGAGCGCGAACAGCGTCGGCATACATCAGGGCGGCGCTTCCGTGATGATCGTGGACGGCGACGTCTCGATCGATCAGGGCGCTGCGCAGGTCGTGGTGGCCCGCACCGTCGGGATAGAGCAGGGCGGCGTCGGGACGCTGGTGGCCGGTGAAGCGAGCCTCGTGCGCAGCTGGGTGGGCCTGATGGTCGCGCGCAACGCGTCGCTGTCCGAGGACTCGAGAGTGATCATGGACGGGCGCTCGGCGATCGTCATCGGCGCAGCGCTGCTCGGCGGGCTTGCTGCCGTCGCCGCGGCGCTCTTCTTGGGCGGCCGGAGGATGGACTGCTAGCGGCCGCGCTTCGCGGTCTAGGACAGCGTGGCCACCAGAGGCGGCACCGGGACGAACCCGGAGGCCGCCTCGACCGCGTGCCCCGCGCGCAGGACCGTCGCCTCGGAGAAGTGCGTCCCCATGATCTGCAGCCCCACAGGGAGGCCATCGACCGTCCCGCACGGCACGCTCACAGCCGGGATTCCGGCGAGGTTCACCGGGATCGTGTAGACGTCGGAGAGGTACATGGCCACCGGGTCGGCGGCCTTCTCCCCTATCTTGAACGCGGTCGTAGGCGAGGTCGGCGTCACGAGCACGTCGAAGTCGGCGAAGGCGCGCTCGAAGTCGCGGATGATCAGCGTCCGCACCTTCTGGGCCTGCCCGTAGTACGCATCGTAGTAGCCCGCGGACAGCGCGTACGTGCCGAGCATGATGCGCCGGATCGACTCCGGTCCGAACCCTTCGGCGCGGCTCCGCATGTACAGGTCGATCACGTCCTCGGCGTCCTTGACGCGATGGCCGTAGCGGATGCCGTCGAAGCGCGCGAGGTTCGACGACGCCTCGGCCGGCCCGATGATGTAGTACGCGGGAAGCCCGTACTGCGTCGACGGGAGGTTGACCTCGCCCACCTCCGCACCCAGGTTCGCCAGCGACTCCACCGATTCCAGGACGCGCTCCCGGACCTTCGGGTCGCAGCCTTCCAGATCGAGCAGGTCTCGCACGATGCCGACCCGTAGCCCCTTCACGCCGTCGCGCAGGTGTGCGGTGAAGTCCTCGGCGCCGCGGTCGACGCTGGTGGCGTCCATCACGTCGTGCGCGCAGATCACGTTCATCGCCTCCGCGCACTCCTCGACCGTCTTCGAGAACGGCCCGATCTGGTCGAGCGAGGACGCGAACGCCACGACGCCGTAGCGGCTCACGCGCCCATAGGTCGGCTTCATCGCGACGGTACCGGTCAGCGCGCCCGGCTGGCGGATCGAGCCACCGGTGTCGGAGCCGAGCGACAACACGGCCTCTCCGGCCGCGACAGCCGCCGCGGAACCGCCCGACGACCCTCCCGGGACACGCTCGAGGTCCCACGGGTTGTGCGTCGGTCCGAAGGCCGAGTTCTCGGTCGAAGAACCGAACGCGAACTCGTCCATGTTGCACTTGCCGATCGGCAGCGCGCCCGCGTCGATCATCAGGCGGACCGCAGTGCAGTCGTACACGCTCTCGTAGCTCTCGAGGATCTTGGAGGAGCACGTCGTCCTAGTGCCGACGAGGTTCATGTTGTCCTTGAACGCGGTCGGGACACCCGCGAGCGGAGGCAGCTCGGCACCCTCGGCCACCAGCGCGTCGATGCGCGCCGCGGCGGTCGTTGCGAGGTCGCGCGACAGCGAGTTGAAAGCATGGACCTGGGTGTCGACCTTCTCGATCCGCTCGAAGGCAGCGTCAGCAAGTTCGGCCGCGCTGAAGTCGCGCGAGGTCAACCCCTCGCGGATCGAACGGACCGAGAGTGTCGTGAGGTCGATCGCCACGTCGCCGTACCTCTCTAGGAGCCGAATGTCGGGATCAGGAACGCGCCGTCCTGCTGCTCCGGAGCGTTGAGCAAGGCGTCCTCGTGGCTCAGGCACGGGCGGACGACGTCGGCGCGCGTGACGTTGGTGACCGCCACGGCGTGCGCCGTCGGTTCCACACCGGTCAGGTCGAGGGCAGAAATGCGGTCGATCTGCACGAGGATGTCGTTGAGCTCGACACCGAGCGCCGCGAACTGGTCGTCCGCCAGGCCGAGCCGCGCGAGCATCGCGACGTGGCGGACCTGTTCTTCGGATATGGCCATCGAGTTGTTCCTCCACGAAGCCGTGGGCCTGGGACTCCGACGATGATACCTAAACCTCGGCCCTCAGGGGCGCGCCGGTCAGCGGGCGGCGGCGTAGAAGAAAGTCGCTGCCAGGATCGCGGCGTTGTACAGGACGTGCGCCAACACCGCCGGCCACAGGCTGCGTCCACGCGCGGCCAGCCAGCCGAGGCCGATGCCCAGGACGGCGAACGGCAGCAGCGACCACAGGTCGAGATGCAGTAGCGAGAACACCGCCGCGCTGGCCACGATCGCCCCCCACGTCCCGACCTTCCGAGCCAGCGCTCCCAAGACGACCCCCCTGAAGAGCACCTCCTCGAGGACGGGGGCGATGACGGCCACGAGCGCGAACGTCAGCACGACTCCGAGCGTGCCTCCACCGAACATCTGCGTGAGCAGATCAGGCCCCTGCACGCCCGGAGGCGGCACGAGAGAGGCGTACGTCATCGAGAAGAGGCGGCAACCGATCGCGACGGCCACAGCGAGGAGCACGTTCCGCAGCTCCGGGGCAACGTCCAGGCGGTATGCGGCCAGCAGCCCGGAGCCGTGCCTGCGGGCCAGGTACCACGCGAGCGCGGCGAGCGCCGCGCTGTTGGCGACGTGGGTGACGCCGACGCGGAGCGCGTCATCGGCAAGGAGCCCAGTGACCGCGCTCGCAGCAACGACGAGCGCGATCTCGATGGCGACCACCAGACCCGCCTCAGGGACCGACCACGCCGCCGCGCCGCTCGGGGCCCCGACCGACTTCCGAACGGGCTTCGTCGCGGACCGCCGATCGGGGAACTTGGCGGATGATTCCTTGCGCGCGGACGATATCGGTACCACGTTCTTCGGCGGCCGCGCAGCGGCCGAAGCCGTGACGGCGCCCCTCACCGATATCGCACCGGTATCGCAGACTCCGGCGCACTTACCGCAACCGGTGCACTTTTCCCAGTCGACGAGGATGTAGCCGGGACCGACCCGCAGCGCTTTGACGGCGCAGACCGGGACACAGGCGCCGCATCGATCGCACGCAGACGTGTCGAGGCGCAGAGGGGTCCCCGGGCTCACACGGACTCCGGAGCTGCCGGCGGCTCGCCGGTCTCGATGATGCGCACGAGCGCCGCCTCATCGAGCACCGGGACACCGATCTCGAGCGCCTTGGAGAGCTTGCTGCCCGCGTCGGCGCCGGCCACCACGAACGACGTCTTGGCGCTCACGGAACCGGAGACCTTGGCGCCGCGGTCCTTGAGGCGCGCGGCGGCCTCCTCGCGGGTGAACTGCTCGAGGCCTCCGGTGAGCACGAACGTCAGCCCGGCCAGGGTGGCCGGCCGTGCTTCCGCGACCCGGCCCTCGTCCGAAAGACGCACGCCGCGGTCGCGCAACCGTTCCAGCACCTCGACGTTGTCCGGGTTGCTCAGGAACGCCGCCACCGACGACGCGATTGTCGGCCCGACCTGCTCGACCGACGCGATCTCCTCCTCGCTCGCGACGCGCAGCGCGTCCAGCGATCGGAACGACGCCGCGAGTTGCTCGGAGACTGTGGAGCCGACGTGCCGGATGCCGAGGCCGAACAGCAGCCGCGATAGCGAACGGTCCTTGCTCGCCTCGATGTTCGCGTGGATCTTCGCGGCCATGACCGCGCCCAGCCTGACCGGGGTGTCGTCCTGCTTGACACGCCCCAGGTCGAGGTCGGCCAGCGTCTCGGGGGTCAGCGTGTAGAAGTCGGAGACGTCTCGCACGAGTCCGGCCTCTATCAGGCGGCCGATGATCTCGTATCCGAGGCCTTCGATGTCGAGGGCGCCGCGTCCGGCCCAGTGCCCCAAGCGCTCCCAACGCTGCGCCGGACACGCGACGTTCGTGCAACGCGAGACGACCTCGCCCTCGGGACGCCAGACCGGACCGCCGCACGACGGGCAGACTTCCGGCATCGACCACGGCACCGCGCCAGCCGGGCGCAGCCCGACCATCGGCCCGACCACCTCGGGGATCACGTCGCCGGCCTTGCGCACGATGATCGTGTCGCCGACACGGACGTCCTTGCGCCGCACTTCGTCCTCGTTGTGCAACGTGGCTCGCGCGATCGTCGAACCGGCCACGAGCACGGGGTCGAATTCCGCGAGCGGCGTGAGTGCCCCTGTGCGGCCGACCTGCACGCGGATCTCGCGCAGCACGGTCGTCTTCTCCTCGGGGGGGAACTTGAACGCTATCGCCCATCGGGGCGCCTTCGCGGTGAAGCCGAGCTCGTCCTGCATCGCGAACGAGTCGACCTTGATGACCACACCATCGATCTCGTACGGCAGGTCATGGCGGTTCTCGATCGCGCCTCGGCAGAACGCCTTCACCAGCTCGCGCGTGCCGCACACCTTGATGTCCGGGTTCACGCGGAACCCCGCAGTCTGCAGCCACGCCAGAGAGGCGGACTGCGACGTAAGGCCGAGCGGGCGCGGGTCGGTCACCTGGTAGATGAACGTGGAAAGGTCCCGGGCGGCGGTGACGCGCGGGTCCTTCTGACGGACCGAGCCCGCCGCCGCGTTACGCGGATTGGCGAACGCAGGGGCGCCCGCCTCCTCCTGCTCCGCGTTGAGCCGCTCGAAGGACGCCTTCGGCATGAAGACCTCGCCGCGCACCTCGATCGTCGGCCACACGCGGTCGGCCGACTCGCGATCCGCGGCAGGCTCGTCGAACAGCGCCCCCTGCGCCGACGGCGCGGTGCTCACGTGACGGCGCGCCTCGTCGCGCAGCCGCAGCGGCACCGACTTGACGGTCCGGATGTTGACGGTGATGTCCTCGCCGGTGGTTCCGTCACCGCGGGTCGCAGCGCGAACGAGCGAACCGGCGTCGTACGTCAGCGCGAGCGCGCTCCCGTCGATCTTGAGCTCGGCGACGAACGCGCAGCCGCGCTCCAGCACGTCGGGTCCGAGCCGGTCGAACCAGGCGTCGAGCTCCTCGAACGACATCGCGTTGTCGAGCGAGTACATCCTCGCCGCATGCCTGACCGGGGCGAACGCCGCGGAGGGCGCGACACCGATCCGCTGCGTCGGCGAGTCGGGCGTCACGAGCTCAGGGTAGGCGGCCTCGATGCCCTCCAGCTCGCGCACCAGCGCGTCATAGGCGGCGTCGGATACCTCGGGAGAATCGAGCGCGTAGTAGCGGTACGCGTGGTGCTCGATCTCGGCCCGGAGCGCCGCCGCGCGTGCCGACACCTCAGGCGGCGCGACGGTGTCGCGAGTGTCGCCGGGACGGATCACGCCTCGTCGTCCCGCAGACGCTGGACGTGGACGTCGTTGACCGAGAACACTTCGACCTTGGGGACGAACCGGTTGATCCGCTCGGCCTCGTAGATCCAGACGTCGGTGAGTGTGACCTTGAAGAACAGGCCGCCCGGGCCGTTCTGCGGCTCGACGACCACGTCGTTCGCCAAGTAGGCGCGCAGTTCCGTCTCAACGTAGTACGAGAAGACCTTCACGGCGTCGCGGTACTCCTCGTACAGCTTCATACGCAGCTGGGCCTCGTGCATGTCCAACTCGTCGATGTCGTCCATGCTCACCACTCCTCATCGGGTGCCGGCCCAGGTCGAGCAGCCGGAGTCGCTCTTCTGTCGCGCGTCACGTTCCGATAATGACCTAGAGTGTGATGGTAGTACGAGTCCTGTGACGATAGTTCCCGTGAAAGCCACCGTCCGGCACCCGAACAGTGAGGTCAGGGATGCGAGAGATCCTGGAGTCGTGCGTCCGCGTGGACGTGCTCGCCAAAGCGGCGTACGAGGACATGCAGCGACGCTGCACCGACCCCGCCGTCGCGGAACTGTGCGGCGCGATGGCCCAGGAGGAGGCGGCCCACGTCCAGTGGTGGACCGAGCTGCTCGAGGCGTGGGATGCAGGAAGCCTCACCGCCCTCTGGACGATCCCCGACGCGACCGCCGAGCAGATGGCGTCGACGGTGGAGGAGTTGGAGCGGTTCGCGCGGTCCGGGAGCGGTCCGCTGGACGCCGAGGCGGTGCTCACCACGGCGGCGCGCATCGAGTTCTTCGCGCTGGACCCGATCTTCTCGGAGCTGCTCGACCTGGCCGAGCCGGGGGTCGCCCGCTCGCGCCACGAGGCCTACTCGGAACATGTGGCCCGCCTCATCACCGCGCTCGAGGAGACGTTCTCCTCCGACAGCCTCGCGGGGTTCCTCGCCCGGATCCTTCGAAGGGCCGAGATCGACAACCGCACGCTGAGCCAGTACGCGACGATGGATGCCCTGACCGGTCTGGGCAACCGCCGGGCCCTGGCCGCGCAGGCCGGGCAGTGGTCCGCGTGGGCGGCTCGCTACGGCAGCGCCGTGACCTTCTTCATGGTCGATGTCGACCACTTCAAGGGCATCAACGATGCTTGGGGACATGCCGTCGGTGACAAGGTCCTGATCGCACTCGCTGAGGCGATCAAGGGCTCGCTGCGCAGCGCCGACCTGGTGGCCCGGTACGGCGGCGACGAGTTCGTCGTATTGGCGCCGGAGCTGGAGCCCGGCGACGCAACGACCGTGGCCGACCGCCTCGTGGAGTCGGTGCGCAAGCTCAAGGTCGAGACAGGCGACGGCAGCTATGTGACGCTGACAGCGAGCGTCGGTGTGGCGATCGCATTCGATCCGCCGAACTCGGCGCCGCGGCCGCTCGACGTGATGCTCGCAGCCGCGGACCGCTCCCTGTACGCCGCGAAGAAGGCCGGTCGCGACCGTGCCGCCACGCCGGTGCTGCTCCTGCACGGACGACCGCTCGAGGAGTAGGCGTTCCCTCAGACCGCGCTCGGAGCGCCCTGAAGCCCGTCCGCCATCTCGCCGGCGTGGTAGCTGGAGCGAACGAACGGTGCGCTAGCCACCCCCGCGAAACCCAGTGCGCGAGCAGCCGCCGCGTAGCGGTCGAACACCTCGGACGCGACGAACTCGGTGACTTCGAGGTGCCTTGCCGAAGGACGCAGGTACTGGCCGATCGTGACGAGGTCGACGCCGGCGGCCCGCAGGTCGCGAAGCACGCCCTCCACCTCCTCCCCAGTCTCCCCGAGGCCCACCATGAGGCCGGACTTCGTGGGCAGGCCGGGGACCGCCTCCTTGGCGCGAGCCAACACGCGCAGCGAGCGCTGGTAGTCCGCCTGCGGCCGGACGGTCGGGTACAGGCGGGGCACCGTCTCGACGTTGTGGTTGAACACGTCGGGCCGCGCGCAGGCGACCGCGTCGATCGCCGACTCATCTCCTCCGAAGTCAGAGACGAGCACTTCGACCGTCGTCGAAGGGACCCGGCGGCGGAGCGCCTCGATCGTCGCCACCACGTGAGCGGCTCCCCCGTCCGGCAGGTCGTCGCGGGTGACCATCGTGACGACCACGTGCCGCAGCCCCATGCGTTCCGCGGCCTCAGCGACGTGCGCGGGTTCACCCGGATCCGGCGCGACCGGGCGCGCGGTCTCCACCGCGCAGAAGCGGCAGTCCCGGGTGCACTCCGTGCCGAGCACCATGAAGGTCGCCGTTCCCGAGGCGTAGCACTCGCCGCGGTTCGGGCACTTGGCGCTGCGGCAGACGGTGTTCAGGCCGAGCTCGTCGAGCAGGCCGGACACCTCGGCGGAGCGGCCAGGCGCCGCCAGGGGCCGCCGCATCCAACCGGGCATCCTGCCCGCGCTCGGTCCGCGTGTTCCTGTCCCGTGCGGATCGGTCACGGCGCTACACGCCGCACTTCACGGCGGCGTCGACACACGCGAGCTTGATCGCTTCGCTCACCGTCGGGTGGGCGTGGACCGTCTCGGCGATGTCGCGAACGGTCAGACTGTGCCTCTTGGCGAGCGCGACCTCGTGGATCGTCTCGACGGCGTGCGGCCCGACGATCTGGCAGCCGACGATAGCGCCCGTCTTCATCTCCGCGACGACCTGGACGAAGCCATCGGACTCACCCTCGCCGAGCGCCTTCCCGTTGGCGGCGTACTTCGAGACGGCCTGCACGACGTCGAGCCCGCGCTCCTTGGCACTGTCACGCGATGAGCCTACGACGGCGATCTCCGGGAACGTGTAGACGCACGCCGGAACGCAGGAGTAGTCGACGCTCTGCAACGCCGGAAGGTGCACGAGCTTCGCCAGCAGCCCTTCCGCCTCGGCGAACTCGTAGAGCCGCACCGCGTTGCGTGCCGCGACGACGCCCTCCTCCTCCGCAACGTGCGCGAGCATCATGCCGCCGATGAGGTCCCCGATCGCGTAGACACCCGGGACGTTCGTGGCGAAGAACTCGTCGACCTTGACCGCGGCCCGGTCCATCTCGATGCCGGCCTCGGGGAAGCCGAAGCCCTCAGAGAGTGGCTTTCGGCCCACGGCGGACAGAACGTAGTCGGTCTCGATCATCTGGCCGTCGGGCATCTCGGTGACCATCTTGTCACCGAACTGGCCCACCGACGTCGCCGCCTGCCCCAGGTGGAACACGACGCCCATCCTCTCGAGCGCCTCCTGCGCGGCCCGCTGGACCCTCTTGTCGTTGCCAGGCAGGACCGCGGGCGTCAACTCGACCACGTGGACCTCGGCGCCGAACGACGCGTAGGCACAGGCGAACTCGAGCCCGATCACGCCTCCGCCGACGATCAGGATCGAGCGCGGTACCGCCGCGATCGACGTGGCCTCGTCGCTCGTCCACACGCGCTCCAAGGTGTGGTCGATGCTCGACAGCCGGAACACCTCGGACCCGGTGGCGAGGATGAGCGCGTCGGCGTGGTAATCGGTCTCGCCGTCCTTGTTGGCCACGCGGACGGTCTTCGCGTCAAGAAGGCGACCTTCGCCATAGACGACGTCCACCTTGGCGCGCGCCTGCTGCGACTCGATCTGCCCGCGCAGCTCCTCGACGACGCCTTCCTTGCGCTCGAGCAGCCGCTCCTCGTCCACGTCAGCCGCCGGCAGGCGCAGCCCGAACTCGGCGGCGTTGCGGGCGTCCCACGCGATCCGCGCGCTTCGCAGGATCGTCTTGGTGGGGATGCACCCCCAGTTCAGACAGGTGCCCCCGAGGTTGTCTCTTTCGATCAGCGTGACCGTGGCGCCGAGCCGCGCGGCCTCGAGCGCTGCCGCGGTGCCGCCGGGGCCTCCGCCGAGTACGACGATGCGCATGGTGTGCCTCCCGTGAGTCGCGTCACGACCGGGTCTCGCCCGGCCACAGGGTTCACGCAGGATACCGTACCCGCGCGCGAGCGCGAGCACGCGGGCGGCCGTGACAGGAGCGACGCTAGGACCGGATACCAGCGTCGCGCACGATACGCGGCACCGCTGTGTCGAGCCCGAGCGCCATGATATGGATCCCGTCGGCGATCCCGCGCAACGCGACCGCCTGCTCCGTGGCGAGGACCACCGCTTCCTCAGCCGCGTCCTCGGCTCGCTCGATCCGTGCCGCGATGTGGCTCGGGACCATCAGCCCGGCCAGACGCTCGTTGATGAACTTGATGACGCGCGGACTGCGCAGCACCAGGATCCCGGCGATCACCTTCGCGCCATGCGCGTGCGCCAACTCGGTCGCCCGCGCGAACTTGTCGAGGTCGAAGATGGCCTGCGTCTGGAAGAACCGCGCGCCGGCCGCGATCTTCTCCTCGATGCGCGCCCGCTGGACGTCCCAGGGCTCGGCCTCGGGGAACATCGCAGCGCCGATGAAGAAGTCGGTCGCGCCCTTGAGCGGCCGGCCCTTCATGTCGTGGCCCTCGTTGAATCCGGTGGCCACCTGCGCGAGCTGGGTGGAGTCCAGATCGAAGACGCCCTTCGCCTCGGGATGGTCGCCACCCCGGGGGTCGTCCCCCGTGACCGCGAGCAGGTTCGTCAGCCCCAGCGTCCAGGCCGCCAGCATGTCGGACTGCAGCGCCAGCCGGTTCCGGTCGCGGCATGTCTGCTGGAAGATCGGCTCGTGCCCCATCTCGAGCACGACTCGGCTCGCGGCGAGGCTCGACAGATGCAGAGACGCCCCCTGGTTGTCGGTGACGTTCACCGCATCGCACACCGGGCCGATCGTCTCCACCGACGTGCGCATGGCGGACAGGTCGGTGCCCAGTGGAGGGGCTATCTCGCCGGTGACCACGAACTCGCCGCGTCCGAGCAGATCGCGCAGGTGGCTCATGCGCCCTCCCCCGTCGCCGGGCCGGTGCCGCCGTGTGTCGCCCGCTCGGACCGCAGGTCGACCCGGCCCGGCTTGAGCTTCTTGCTGTAGTCCTTCGGAGGCAGAGGCTCGGCGGCCTTGACGCGATGCTGTTCGGCAAGCCTGCGTCGGATGGCAACGTGGGTGCACTCGCGGTCGGTCAGGACCTCGCACATCCCGTTCCACATCCCGCCGCACGGACCGTTGAGAAGGCCCTTCGGACACGTGGTGACCGGGCAGATGCCGGCGGTACGGTCAAGCACGCAGTCGCCGCACATCTGACACCGCTCTTCGAACACCCCGTGGCGTACCACGTTGCCGAGGAACACGGATTCCAGTCCGGGAGTGACCGGCTTGCTCGTGGCGTCCGCCATCGTCTGGACGCCGGCGCCGCACGCCAGGACCAGGACCGCGTCGGCGGCCTCCAGCTCGCCGGCGTGCTTGCGGGCCTCGAGCCGCTGCCCACCGGCGTGGCAGGCCACTTCGCCCACCGCCCATCCGGTGACCGCGATCCCGTCAGCCTCGAGCCGGGCCTTCGTGGCGAGTACCTCCGCCTCGCCGCCGGTGTTGGCCACGGTCGCGCACTGGCCGCAGCCCATGATGAACACGCTTCGGGCGCCGAGGTCGGCGATCTGAGCGCGGACGCGCTCCCATTCGCGCGGGCGGGTGATGATCACTGCCGCTTCCTCTCGATCGCGCGGCGTACCGCGTCGACGCATCCCGGCGCGTCGGCGGAGTAGCCGTCCGCCCCGATGTCGTGTGCGTACTGCGCGGTCACGACCGCCCCGCCCACCAGCACGGCGACACGCGGTTCCACCGCCTTGATGCCGGCCACGGCGCTCTCCATCGCTGGCAGCGTCGTGGTCATGAGCGCGGAAAGGCACACCGCGTCGGTGTCCGCGCTCGCGGCGATGAGCCGGTCGCGGCTCACGTCCACGCCTAGGTCGGTCACACAGAAGCCCTGCGACTCGAGCATCGAGATGCAGATGTCCTTGCCTATAGAGTGGACGTCGCCCTTCACCGTGGCGAACACGACGTCGCCTGCTGACGCGCTCTCCCCTTCGGGAAGGTGCAACTTCACGCGGGCGACCGCAGCCTTCATCGCATCCGCGGCGACCATCAGTTGCGGCAGGAAGACCTCGCCGCGGCCGTACGCGTCCCCGAGGCGCTGGATGGCAGGCGTCAGCACGAGCGCGATGATCTCGCGCGGGTCCCTGCCGCCGTCGATCAGCTCGTCGACGAGCCGCGGAGCCGCATCGACATCGCCGCGGTCGATCGAGGCCGCGAGGGCGTCGGCAGGTGTGAGCGCGGGCTGCTCCGCGGGGGATCCGGCCCCGGCGGTACGCCAGGCTGCGATCCACCGCTCGGCCTTCGGGTCGCGCCCGAGCAACAGGTCCTCCGCGCCCGACGTGACGCTCGTCGTGGCCGCTGACGGGTTCACGATCGCCGCGTCCAGGCCGGCGCGGCGCGCGAGCGCCAACATCGCGGCGTTGAGATCGGGGCGCCCGGGCAGTCCGTGGCTCACGTTGCTGATCCCCAGGACGGTGGCCAGGCCGAGGTCATGGACCGCCGTGACCGCCTCGAGGGTCGTGAGGGCGGCGCCTGAGTCGGTGGCGGCCGTCAGCACGAGGCAGTCGGCCACGATGTCATCGTCGCGGAGCCCGGCGGCGTGCGCCGCCGCGCGGATCCGCTCGACGACCGCCACGCGCCCGGCCGCGGTGGCCGGTATGCCCGCGTCGTCGAGGGCCAGAGCCACGACCGCAGCCCCGAAGCGCCTCGCCAGCGGGAGGACCGCCGCCAGCGACGCCTCCCCCCCGTTCACGGAGTTGACCAGCGCTCGCCCGGGATACTGCTTCAACGCGACCTCCAGCGCCGCGGGGTCGGTCGTGTCTATCACCAGCGGCAGCTCGGTCAGGCCCGCGAGGGCGGTGACGGCGCGGGGAAGCACCGTGACGGCGTCCACGCCGGCAGCGCCGACGTTGACGTCGAGCATGTGCGCTCCGGCGTGCCCTTGGTCGACCGCAAGCTCGCGGACGATCTCGAGCGAGCCGTCCCGAAGCGAAGAGGCGAGCGCCTTGCGCCCGGTGGGGTTGATGCCCTCGCCGACGAGCGCCAACGGCCTGCCGGCGCCGATGCGCACCGTGCTCCTGACGCTTGTGAGCGCCACACCGGACTGGCCGCACCGTTCGGGCAGAACCACCCGCTTCGCCTCGTCCAGGATCGCGCCGGTGAACGACGGCGACGACCCGCAACATGAGCCGACGAGCGCGGCACCCAGCTCCGCGAACCGTGCGGCGTACCGGCCCATCTCGTCGGCGGTCCCAGGGAACACCGTCTGACCGTTGACGAGCGTCGGCAGACCCGCGTTCGGCTGGACCACCAGCGGCAACGAGGTGGCGGCCGCCATCTGCGAGACGAGCGGCAGCATCTGCTCCGGCCCGAGCCCGCAGTTCATCCCCACCACGGTGGCGCCGCAGGCCTCGAGCACGACCGCCGCGGTCTCCGGGTCGGTCGCGGACAGCTCGGTGCGGCCCGAGAGCCCGAACGTCATCGACGCGATGAGAGGAAGGTCAGTCACGGAACGCGCGGCGAGCAGTGCGCAACGGATCTCGGCGAGGTCGGTGAAGGTCTCGAAAGCGATGGCGTCAGGAGACTCGGCGACCAGAGCGGTGATCTGCTCCACGAAGATGGCGAACACCTGGTCGAAGGTCGCGGGACCGAGCGGTTCCATGACAAGGCCGCAGGGACCGACGTCGCCGAGGATGTGCTGGGCGCCCGCCCGGCGCGCGAGCCGCACGCCCGCCCGGTTGAGCTCCTCGACACGGTCTCCAAGACCGAACTCGGCGAGCTTGGGGCGAGTGCCGCCGAACGTGTTGGTGGAGATGCATTCCGCGCCCACGGTGATGTATGCGTGGTGCACCTCGAGGACCATCTCGGGATTGGTGACGTTGAGCTCCTCGGGGCACTGCCCCGAGGGCATCCCGGCGCGCTGGAGCATGGTGCCCATCGCACCGTCGACGACGAGCACCTCACGACCCAGCCTGCTCAGTATGTCCGGCATGCCACCTGCACCTTCCTCACGCGCGCGACGCTTCGGCGCCCGTGGCGACCAGTATACGGTGAACGTCGACCGCGCTAGTCTGGGAACCCGTCCTGAAGCGCACCCGGAAAGGCGACCCACCCGCGCACACGATGTCCTTCCGCGCAAAGACCATCGTCGCTTTCGGCGTGGTGTATGTGGTGTGGGGCTCGACCTACCTCGGGATCAAGGTCGCGCTCAACGAGGGGATGCCGCCGGCGTTGCTCGGCGGTGTGCGGCTGCTGATCGCCGGCATGCTCCTCCTCGGCTTCGCGCGGCTGCGCGGCTCCCGCCTGCGTATCTCCCGCCACGACCTGTCGACCTCCGCGATCGTCGGGCTGTGCCTGCTGTGCGGCGGCATGTTCTCGACGATGTTGTCGGAACAGCTCATCGACTCGACGCTCGCAGCGATAGTCGTGGCCGCGGCGCCGCTGTGGATGGCGCTGGCTGAAGGCGTCCTTCCGGGGATGGACAGGCCTTCCCGACAGGGCGTGTCCGGTCTCGTGGTTGGACTCGTGGGCCTCATCGTGCTGGTCGGCCCCCGGATCGGCGGCCTCAGCGGCACGCCCTCCGAACTCTTCGGGATCGGCATCCAAGTCGCCGGGACATGGCTGTGGGTGTCCGGCTCGATCATCAGCAAGCGGAGACCACTCACGGTCGACGGCACCGTCGCGACCGGGTACGAGATGCTCATCGCCGGTGCGGTCCTCGCGTGCCTTGCGGCGGGGCTCGGGGAGTTCGCGCAGGCGCGCATCACCGCCTCCGGCGTCGGGGCGGCCCTCTACCTCGCAGTCGTAGGGTCCGCGATCGCCTTCACGGCCTTCATGTGGCTCATCCGCAACGTCCGTGGATCCACCGTCATGAGTACTGGCGGTCGTGCTGGGATACCTCGCCGGAGTCGTCGGGCTGCTTCCCAAGCCCGAAGTGCTCGACGTATGGAGTCTCGCCGGCACCCTCGTCATCCTCGGAGGGGCGCCCTCGCCATACGAACTGCCGGAGACACCCGCATCCTAGCGCGCGACGGCGTCAGACGGCCTGTCCACGCTCCATAGGTTCTCCACACGCCGGACACGACCACCCCACCCCGCCACGGCATCCTGTGATTGCGGCCGAACGGTGCGCCGCGAACGACAAGCAGGACCCTGACAGACCTCCATCTCCTCCTTTCCTCCCTCCCTGCAGGTCTCACACGGGACGCCCCTCCCAAGAGACCAGAGAGCGGCGGGACCTGCCCCGGGTCCCGCCGCTTCCTCTATTCTGAGGACGATTCCACAGGCTCCGCTCTCGCCGATCCCCGGCGAGAGCGGAGCCTTGTCGTTTCCGGAGCCCTTTCGGACGGCAGTCGGCGCACTTTCTACACGACAATCGCCCTCCAGTCCGACTCAAGGTGTTGCGCACGTCCCTGACCTGCTGATTCTCCTGAAACCCTCGACCGATTCTCTATGTTGATTTATATAGGACTTTACCTATACTGGTCTTGTCCTGTATGCCTTTGAAAGCCGCCTGATGTCCCTGGAGCACGCGATTCTGGGCTTCCTCGAGCGCGAACCGATGACCGGATATGACCTCAAGACCCGGTGTTTCGACGACGCCGCGGGGCATCTCTGGACGGCGGACCAGGCGCAGGTCTACAGGACCCTGGAGCGGCTCTCACAGCGCGGGTTGGCCCGCTCGCGGGTCTTTCCCCAGCGCGGCAAACCCGACCGCAAGGTCTACCGGATCACCCCGAAGGGCCGTGAGGCGCTCGAGTCATGGCTGCACGACCATCAGCCGCTCACGCCGGCCCGCGATCCCCTGCTCGTGCGTCTGGCGCTGGCGGACGTCCTGCCCGACGAGGAGATCGCAGGGCTGCTCGCCCAGGCGCGCGCCGACTACCAGACCCGGCTCGACACGCTGCGCGCTGACGCCGCGTCCCCCGTCCCGAGCTGCGCGGCGGTCGACGAGCGCAGCTCAGAGCTGTACCGCATGACCCTGGGTGCTGCGATCTCGGCGACCCGGGCCGTCATCGACTGGATCGACGATTCCACGGACCGGATCGCGCAGGGGCTGCCGACGGCGGCCCCGCGCCCGATGAGCGAGGGGCATAGATGAGGCTCGCGGTGATCGACGCGTCATTGATCGGCGGAGGACCCGTCACGCATACGCTGGCCTGCGCGGTCTCAGAGCTCCAAGGCGCGATGGTCACGCGGGTCCGCACGTTCGATCTCTTCGGGCGCGTGTGTGCCACGTGCACCGACTGCTCACACACCGGGCGCTGCACGCGCCGCGATCCGGCGCTCGACGACGCCATCGCCAGCCTCGCGTCGGCCGAGGCGCTTCTCGTGGGATGCCCGGGGCACCTTCACGCCCACGACCCGCGCTGCGACGCGCTGCTGGAGCGGCTCGTGGGAGGGTTCGGGAACATCGAGACCGCGCGTGGTTCCCAAGCGCCCAGGGCGCCCCTCGCGGTGCGGAAGCGCGCGGCCCTCGTGTGCGGCGCTCCCCCGCTCCTCGGAGTGGCGGCGATGCTCGGCATGCTGCCGTCCGGAGCCGCCGGGGTGTGGAGGATGCTCGAGCGCGCGGACACCGCGATCGTAGGGTGTGCGGCGGTCGGGTCGCGCTGGGCGGGCCCCGCCTCGCGCGACCGCGCCGGCGTCTCTGCCCGCGCCATCGCCCGCTCGCTCGCGTCCTCGCCGTCCCGGGCCCGGCGCACGTCCACGACGCCCGTCGGACGCATGGCCGCGGCGCTGCTCGGGGTGACGCGCTCCCTCTAGACCGGTCGGGTGGGCCGGACCCGCGATCGGCAGCGGCTCAGGACTGCAGGAGCAGGTTCATCACGAGACGCCCCGGATCGACCATGAGCCCGGTCTCCCTCGCGGCGCGCTCGTGGTACACGTGCGCGCCGTTGTGCTCGATGCCGTCGCCGCACAGCACGAACGGCACAGGCTCGTCACTGTGCGTCTTCAGGGCGATGGGCGTCGGATGGTCCGGCATGCACAGGAGCCGGAGCGGACCGGCCTGGCGAACGACGCGCCCGATCACCTCGCGGTCGATCGCTTCGATACCGGCGATCTTGCCCTCGATATCACCCGCGTGGCCTTCCTCGTCGGGCGTTTCCACGTGGATGACGACCAGGTCGCAGTCCTCAAGCGCCGCGAGCGCGCCTTCCGCCTGTCCAGCGTAGTCGTTGTCCGCACCGTCCGTGACACCGGGTATGCGCAGGCGGCGGATGCCTGTCAGCTGTGCGAGGCCTCCCAGAAGATCCACCCCGGAGGTCAACGCTGCCCGAACGCCACGCAACTCCTCGAAGGGGACGAGCCCGCGCGGCGCGGAGCCGGGCCAGAACGGCCACACGTCCGTGACGCGGGCAGAACCGCGCGCCTCACGCCGGGCGTTGACGGCCGACGATTCGAGCACGCCGTGCCCCCGGTCGATCAGATCGAGGAGAAGGCCGGCTCCCTCACCCGCGGGGAGGCGTCCCGCCACCGTCTGCCCCGAGATGTCGTGCGGCGGCGTGTAGACCAGTCCCAACAGCTCGGGATGCCCCTTCACGACCAGGATGTGCCGATACGCGACCCCGGGATGGAATGTGAGCGTCTCGTCGCTCAGCGCGTCCGACAGCTCCGCGATCATGGCGCGCGACTCGTCCGATGGGATGTGGCCGCCCGCGTAGCTCTCCATGACCCCGCCGGAGATCACGACCAGGTTCAGCCTGAGCGCCACCTCGTCCGGCGCCAGCGTGATCCCCATGCTCGCCGCCTCGATCGCGCCCCGGCCGACCCGGTCCGCGACCGGGTCGTAACCCAGGATCGAGGTGCAGGCGGCGGCCGATGACGCCTCGGTCCCGGCAGGCACGGTCCGCGCGAGACCCACGGTCCCTCTGGATGCCAACTCGTCGAGGTTCGGCGTCCTGGCAGCTTCGAGCGTGGTGGCGCCTGCCAGGTCTTCGAGCGGCCAGCCGGCCGCTCCATCCAGGATCACGATCACGTACTTCACGTCTGTCGGCCCGCCCGTCTCGCGTCCGCTGAGTCCACTGTGTCGGCTTGCCCTGCCTCGGCGACCGCGACCATCGTATCGCGCCGCGTGAAGGCGCGGCGACAGCACGGGCGCATGCGCTACGATTCCGGCATGGGATACATCTACTATCGCGACACGCGAGGCCTCGACCCTATGCCTCGCACCTTCACCGACACGGTGCTTGCCGGCATCGCGCCCGGCGGAGGCCTCTACGTGCCGGACGGTGTACCCGCACTCTCGCTCGAAGACATCCTCTCGCTGTCGGGCCTTCCGTACGCGCGACGTGCCGCCCGCATCTACAAGGCGTTCGCCGTCGACGTGCATCCGGAGCAGATCGACGCGCTCATGGAAGCCGCTTACGGGACCGCGTTCGACGACGAACGGATCGCCCCGGTCGTCGAGGTCGGCGCCG
Source organism: Coriobacteriia bacterium (assembly GCA_036508875.1). GTDB lineage: Bacteria > Actinomycetota > Coriobacteriia > Anaerosomatales > PALSA-660 > PALSA-660. The sequence goes on from DATCGP010000065.1 coordinate 23,149, forward strand.
ACATGCACGTTCTCGAGCTCTGGCACGGCCCGACGAGCGCTTTCAAGGACATGGCGCTCCAGTGCATGCCGTTGTTCTTCTCGGAGGCGGTCTCGATGCGCCGCGGCGCCGGCGAAGCGCTCGATGACTACCTCATCCTAGTGGCCACCTCGGGGGACACGGGAAAGGCGGCCCTCGAGGGATTCGCCGACCGGCCGCACACCCGCATCGCCGTCTTCTACCCCGCGAACGGGGTGAGCGACGTCCAGCGCAAGCAGATGGTGACCCAGCACGGCAGCAACGTCGCGGTCTTCGGGGTCGCAGGCAACTTCGACGACTGTCAGAACGCCGTCAAGGCCGCATTCGCAGATCGTGACTTCGTGCGCCGGCTACACGAGAGCCACGGCACGCAGCTTTCGAGCGCGAACTCGATCAACTGGGGGCGGCTCCTGCCACAGATCGTCTACTACGCATCGGCGTACGCGGACATGGTCGCAAGCGGGGGCGTCATAGCCGGAGAGCCGATCGACGTGTGCGTGCCCACGGGCAACTTCGGCAACATCCTCGCGGGCTACTACGCGAAGATGATCGGCGTTCCGATCGACCGCCTGATCTGCGCGAGCAACGAGAACCGGGTACTCGCGGACTTCCTCGCGACGGGCGCCTACGACATCTCGTCCCGCGCGTTCGTCACGACCCCCTCCCCCTCGATGGACATCCTCGTCTCGTCCAACCTCGAGCGCCTTCTCTTCGAGCTGACGCACGACCCCGAGGCGGTCCGTC
>DATCGP010000066.1:0-22519 GCA_036508875.1 Coriobacteriia bacterium
ATGCCGGACCTCCTGAAGGTCGTCTACACGCTCGGCATGTGGCTCGGCCGCTTGGAGTTCATGAGCGTGTTCGCGCTGATCGGCTATGGCGTCGCGGTGGTGAGGGGCAAGTGATCATGCGCAACCGTCTCGTCCCCGGCATGCTCCTGGTAACGATGCTGTTCGCACTGGCCGCCGCACCCGCGATGGCCGCGGACGCACCGATACCGCCGAACAATCCCACCAGCACGCAACTGGTCAACACACAGAACGTCCCCGGCGACATCACGAAGGGGCTGTTCTGGAACGGCAAGACCGTCACCTTCCACGGTGAGGCGATCGGCGAGGTCATGGTCCGCGGCGACTACGCGTGGATCCACCTCAACGATGACGCCTACATGGAGAAGAACGTCGAAGAGGGCGCCACGCTGGCGGGCTACAACAGCGGCATGGCGATCTGGGTGCCGGCGGAGCTCACGAAGCAGATCGACACCTACGGCGACTACAAGCACGAGGGAACGATCGTGGAGATCACCGGCGTGTTCAACGCGGCGTGCAAGGAACACGGCGGCGACATGGACATCCACGCGACCAGTCTGCGGATCATCCGCCCTGGGCATCTGGTCGTCGATCCGATCGCGCCGTGGAAGGTCTGGCTCGCCCTGGCCCTGATCGCGCTGGCGTTCGGGCTGTGGCGTCTGGACCGGATGACCCGGAACCGCATCTCGCCGCACCGGGGAGTCTAGTCGGGACACGTGCGAGCCGCGTTTGCCGGGCGGGGCCGGTCGCAGGTACAATCGCTGCGCCGCCGGGGGCGCCTCTCCGGTCGTTGCGCGGGCGTAGCTCAATGGTAGAGCGTCAGCTTCCCAAGCTGGATGTTGCGGGTTCGAGCCCCGTCGCCCGCTCCAATCGTGACTGACGAGGACCGCCCATGTCGGGCGGTCCTCCTGCGTCTGGCGGCGGTAAGCCTTGGGTCGGACGAATGTCAGGCCCGTGGTGTGGAATCGATCACGGAATACCGACGCAGCGCGACCGTCCTCCCTCCGGCGCGCGAGGGGATGAAGGGCGGTCTCGCCATGTCCGGAGCGAAACGTGCTGCCGCGCTCTGCTCGTTGACCATGTTGCTCGCGTGCGCTGTGCCTGCGCGCGTCGCTGCTCAGGGGTCCTGGTCCCGGCCCGTGGGCGGCGCAGTGGCGCTGGCCTATGGAGCGAGGTGGACGGACGCCTCCGGACGCTCCTGCACCCACGGCGGGCTGGACCTGCTGGCCCCGGCTGGCGCATCCGTTAAGGCGTGCGGCCCCGGCGAGGTCGTCTTCGCCGGCCTCGTGCCCGCGGGTGAGGGCGCGCGCGCCTACGCGGTGACGGTGCTGACCACGGACGGGCTGCGGGTCACGTATCTGCCGCTGAGCTCGGTCGGCGTGAGGAAGGGGGACTCGGTTTCGGCCGGCGGGCCGATCGGCTCACTGGCCGCGTCGGGCGACGGATCGTCCGCGCAGCCGCACCTTCACCTCGGGGTGAAGCGCGGGGATGCCGCGCTCGACCCGGAAGCGTTCCTGGCACCCATCGACGATGCGGCGCCCGTCGCGCCCGCACAGGACCAGGCGCCGGTGACCCGCGCGACGGTGCAGCCCGCGCCGCGGACCGCTCCGTCGCCCGCTCGCCAGGACTCCACGGTCCCGCAGATGTCGCCCGCGTCGTCGGCCGTTCCGCTCCCGACCGGCGCGCAGGCCACGCGAAGCGCTGTGCAGGCGGCGGCGAGCGCACTGTCGCTCGTCGATCCGATCGCTCGTGTGGAGCCGGTGTCCGCCCCGGCCGTGTTCGACGCCGATCGCGCGGGAGCCGACATCGACGCGAGCCGGGCGTTGCTGCTCAGCATCGGCCTGCGTGTCGGGCTCCTGCTCCTCGCGGACGCCTGCGTCATCCCGGTGCTCCGCGCTGCCACGCGCGGCGCCGCCGAGCCGGTGACCGTGGCCGCGCGACGCGATCTTCCGTGACCGATTAGAGGGGATGCCGGGGTGTCAGACCGGGGGCGAGAATGCGTGTTGTGGAGCACGCGCCCCCCTGCTACACTTCGGAGGCTCATTTCCTGCTCCGGGCCGCTGCCTTCACAGTCCCGGGGCCGAACAGTCCAGGGGAGGTGAACCAAATGAAGGCTTACGAAGTTATGCTTCTCATCGACCCCTCGCTAGACGAAGAGGCGCACGCCGCCGTCGTCGACAAAGCGAGCGGCGTCATCACCAGCCAGGGTGGCGTGGTGGACTCCTCGGAAGACTGGGGCAAGCGTCGCTTGGCCTATGAGGTCAACGGCCTGTCCGACGGCGCCTACACCGTCGTGCACTTCCACGCGTCTCCAGAGTCCGTCGCCGAGCTCGATCGCGTGCTCCACATCACAGACCCGGTGGCCCGTTTCATGATCGTCCGTCGCGACGACATCGAATGACGCCCACGGGCGGGGGCGCTCGCGTCCCCGTGGCAACCACGCACTAGAGAAGGTGTGATCGCTGATGAGCATCAACAGGGTGGTCCTTACGGGCAACCTGACCAAGGACGCGGAGCTGAAGCAGACCGCCGGCGGCATGGCCATCGTCAAGATGCGCCTCGCCGTCAACGATCGGCGTAAGAACGCGACCACAGGTCAATGGGAAGACTCCCCCAACTTCATCGACGTGACGATGTTCGGGTCGCGCGGTGAGGCGGTCTCCCGCTTCCTCTCCAAGGGGAAGCAGATCGCGGTGGAGGGCAAGCTCCGCTGGCACGAGTGGGAGTCCGCAGCCGGCGAGAAGCGCAGCGGCATCGAGGTCGTCGCTGACGACATCGAGCTGTTGGGTGGACGCGGCGAAAGCGGTGGCGCTGGCGCTCCGCGCGCCGTCGCATCGGCCGCGCCGGAACCCGCCGACGAGTTCGACGGCGAGGATATCCCGTTCTAGGCACGGATCTCGACCCGAAGCGGTCGCGCTGGCGGTACCCTCCCGCCTCGCGGACGACCAATCGATACACCTCGATCTCCCCTCGTGAACACGAGCGAGACGAGGGAAGGAGGATAGGACGCATATGAGCGAGTACAGCCGTAAGCCAAAGCGCAAGTACTGCCAGTTCTGCAAGGACCACACCGAGTTCATCGACTACAAGGACTCGCAGATGCTCCGCAAGTTCGTCACCGACCGCGGCAAGATCAAGCCCCGTCGTGTGACCGGCAACTGCGCGCAGCACCAGCACCTTATGTCCGTGGCCGTGAAGCGCGCCCGTGAGATGGCGCTACTTCCGTACGTGGTCCCGGTCATCAGCACCAAGGTCGAGGGCCGGGGACGCAGGGGCTAGCAGTGGAATACACCCCGAAAGATACGAGGAACGTCGCGCTCCTGAGCGTCGCCACCATGGCGGCGGGCTTTCTGGTGCTCGCAATCCCGTACGTGGGGTTCCCGCTCGCCGCTTTTGCCCTTTCCTGGGTCACCTACCGGTTCAGCCCAGGGCACGCCGCGATCCTCGCCCTCGCGGTGAGCGCGGTGGTCGCGGTCTTCGGGCCGGCGCTGCTGGGCACGAGCGTTCTCGACGGACTTCTGGTGGCCGTCACCCTGCTCGCCGTCGGACCGGTCGCAGCGATCCTGCTCAGGCGCTTCTCGGCCATGAACGTGACCATCGGGTTGGGCTTGGTCATCACCGCTGCTTTCCTGGCTTCTCCTTTCGGCGCGCAGGGTCTGGCGCTGCTCAAGGAGATGGTCGCGACGGTGTTGGCGAACTTGACATCGACAACGCCCGCCACCGACGCTGCCGCTCTCAAGGCGACGGCCGACTACTGGGTGAAGGTCAGCTCGGACACCTGGCCGGCGAGCTCGTTCTACACGATGGCCCTGAGCATGGCGATCAGCGTTCCGTTCATCGCCCGTGCCGGACGTTCTCTGGGAGTGACCGTGAAGACCTTCGGGCCTCTCGCGGACCTGGACATGAGCTTCCACATCGTGTGGCCGACGATCCTGGGGCTCGGTCTCGCCGCGCTCGGGACGATGTGGGCGCAGGCGCCCACGCTGGTCGGGCTGGTCGGGCAGAACGCGCTGATGATGGTCCGTCCGTTCCTGTTCCTCCAGGGCGCCGCGGTGTTCGCCGCGCTGTATCGGCGGATGAAGGCCGGGCGTGTGATCAGGACCATCGCTTTGGTGCTGCTCTTCCTGACGGAGATCTTCATCCCGTCGGTCTCGGTGATCGGAGCCGTCGACCTGTTCGTGAACCTGCGCAAGATCCCCCGCGCGGGCAGGAAGCCGACGGTCACGGCGTTGTAGCAGGACCTCGACCGTTCGGTCTTGGAAGCGGGCCGCTCGTCGCAAGGCGGGCAAAGTTGTGGACAGTGTGGAAACCGCAGCACGCGGCATTGCGCGGGCTGTGGACGGAAGGGGCCGGAGCCGGGACACGCCCTTGAGGCGTGCAGCGGCCGGTCATAGAGTGAAGGACGCGCCGCGCCCGGTGGCATAGGTTCCCCGGAGCGGCAGACGAAGGAGTGACTAAATGAAGGTCATCCTCACCGCAGAGGTGAAGGGCAAGGGCCACGAGGGCGATGTCGTCGACGTCGCGCGCGGCTACGCCGTGAACTACCTGATGCCCCGCAAGATGGCGATCGAGGCCACCTCAGGCAACATCAAGCAGCTCGATGCCCGTATGAGCAACATCCGCAAGCGCAACGCCGCTCGTCTGGGCGATGCGGAGTCGGTCGCCGCTTCGATCGACGGCAAGTCCGTGATCATCGAGGCGAAGGCCGGCGTCGACGGCAAGCTGTTCGGATCGGTCACCGGCCTCATGATCGAAGAGGCCATTCAGTCCCAGCTCGGCGTGGACGTCGATCACAAGCGGATGAACCTGCAGCGTCCGATCAAGCTCGCCGGCGAGCACGTCGTCGTCGTGGGCGTGTTCGGCGATGTGAAGGCCGCTGTCACGGTCAAGATCGTGGCCGAAGGCGCCTCCGCTCAAGCCGTCGAAGCCGCGGCTGTCGCCGCAGCCGCGGCGTTGGTCGAGCCCGAGGCCGACGAGGTCGTTGTGGACGAGGTCGTCGAAGCCGATGAGGCTGAAGAGGCCGTCGAGTCCGACGCCACCGAGCCCGAGGCGGATCCGGCCGAGTAGCGCGTCCGCCCCCTCGTGGGGCGGACGCGCTGTCGCGCGCTTCCCGCGCGACAGCTTGCATGGCGTGACGCACGGTGCCGGCGGCATGGCGGAAGGGCAGGGTGCTACGAAGTGGCGGACGACAGGTCCCGCAAGAGCGATCCGGGTCCGATGTGGTCGGCTGACCGCGTGCCCCCGCACGACCTCGACGCCGAGAAGTCGCTGCTCGGCGCGATGCTGCTGTCAGCCGACGCCACCGCGGTCGGTCTCGAGAAGACGAAGCCGGAGGACTTCTACCGGCAGGCTCACGCACGCATCTTCCAGGCGATAGGAGCCCTGTTCGGCAAGGGCGAGCCGTGCGACGTCGTCACGGTCGCCGCTCGCCTCGAGTCCACAGGCGAGCTGGAGCAGATCGGCGGCAAGACCTACCTGCTCGACGTGGTGAACACCGTCCCGCTGGCCGGGAACGCCGGGCAGTACGCCGGGATCGTCAAGCGCATGTCGATGCTGCGCCGCCTGATCCAGGCGTCGACGCGGATCGCGGCGCTCGGGTACGAGGCCCCGGACGACATCGACGCGGTGGTGGAGCAGGCCGAGAAGGAGATCTTCGAGGTCACCAACGAGCGCGTCGAGACGACCTTCAAGCCGATCGAGGCGTTGCTCAAGGAAGGCTGGAGGAAGCTCGAGGAACTCTACAGCAACCAGGAGCACCTCACCGGCGTCAGCACCGGCTGGCCGGACCTCGACAAGGTCCTTGCAGGGCTCCACAGGGCGGACCTGATCGTCATCGCCGCCCGCCCATCCGTGGGTAAGACTGCGCTCGCCCTCAACCTCGCCGTCAACGCGGCGAAGAAGGGCGTCACAGTCGGCGTCTTCTCCCTCGAGATGTCGGCCGAGCAGCTGGTCATGCGAATCCTGTCGTCCGAGTCGAAGGTGGACGGCCAGAAGCTGCGGACCGGACGGCTCTCGGACGACGACTGGGACCCGATCATGAAGGCGATGGGGCGGCTGGACACGTGCGACCTGCGCGTGGACGACACCCCGGCGCTGTCGATCATGGAGCTCCGCGCGAAGGCCCGCCGGATGTTCCGCGGCGACGGCCAGGGCCTGCTGATCGTCGACTATCTGCAGCTGATGCAGCCGACGAACAAGCGGAGCGAGAACCGCCAGGTCGAGATCGCGGAGATCTCCCGCGGGCTCAAGATCCTCGCGAAGGAACTCAACATCCCGGTCGTGGCCCTGTCGCAGCTGTCCCGTGCGGTGGAGCAGCGGCAGGACAAGCGTCCGATGCTCTCGGACCTCCGTGAGTCCGGAGCGATCGAGCAGGACGCGGACGTCGTCATGTTCATCCACCGCGACACGTACAAACGTGAGGGCGGAGACGACGAGCGCGGCAAGGGCCACGTTCCACCGAAGGGCATCGCCGAGATCATCGTGGCGAAGCACCGCAACGGGCCCACCGACACCGTGCAGCTCGTCTACCACGAATCGTGCATGCGGTTCGTGAACCCGGCCAGCGCCTCGGCCGTGGGCGCGGCTGCGCGCCCGTCTTCCCGCGAGGACGACGGGCCGCTGTAGCGGCGCGGCGGTTCTTGTGCGGCCAGCCATGTGGCGACTTCGCATGTGGCCGGTGCTACCCTCGTTGAGGGAGGACCGTCCGGCTGGGGCGCGAAGGAGGGGCAGCCGTGGTGGTGAGGAACGTGAACGGCGTCAGCGGGGGCGTCTGTGAGTGCGGGAACTGGCTGACGCACTGGGCCCGGTACGGGGGGCAGACGATCCCCAACTGGTGTCCGGAGACGAACTGCGTGTCCAAGACCGAGGTCGGCGCGCACGTGCAGGGTCCCGATCCCAGCGACGAGGGATGGTACGTCGTTCCGCTGTGTCGTGGTCACGCCGTGCAGGTCGGACAGGACCTTCAGATCAGCGACGCCATACACCTGGTCTCGGCGAACGTGAAGGACACCTGCGGGAAGTAGCGACGCCCGACCTCGCTCGGCCTACTCGGCCAACCGCTTCTGGAACCGCGACACCGCCAACCCGAATATGCCGACGGCGAACGCCACCATCGCCGCGAACTGGACCCACATGTCCAGGATGCCCGATCCCTTGAGGAATGCCCCGCGCAGGACCACGAGCGCGTAGCGCAGAGGGATCAGGTACGTGAGCGGCACGATGGCGGCCGGCATCGACTCGATCGGGAAGATGAAGCCCGACAGCACCATCGTCGGGATCAGGACGAACATCACCGTCTGCTGCGCTTGCTGCTGCGTCCGCGACACGAGCGAGATGAGCAGCCCCATCCCGATCGATGTGAACGTGAACAGCACGAGCCCGAGCGCGACGGTCCACACGCTGCCGTTGAACGGCACGTTGAACCAGTACAGGCCGATGAGCACCACGAACACCGTCTGCACCGTGGCGATCAACGCGTAGGGCAGCACCTTGCCTGTCAGATACTCGGCTCGCGTGATCGGCGTCACCATCATCTGTTCCAGCGTCCCGCGCGCCCGCTCGCGCACGACCGCCTGGCTCATGATCACCATGATCGACATCATGAGGATCGAGGCGACCAGCCCCGGGACCATAGCGTTGACGCTCTTCAGCGAGGGGTTGAACATCACGCGCACCCGGGCGTCGATCGTCGGCCCCCCCATCGCGTGGCCCGCGGACGCGAGAAGCTTCTGGTCGAAGGCCGCCACGATCTCCGCGGCGTACCCGCTGGCCACCGACGCCGTCTTGGAGTCCGACCCATCGACGATGATCCCGAGTGGCACCGTCTCGCCGCGCGCCAGCGACGCCTCGGTGCCCGACTCGATGACGATCGCGACCTTGACCTGGCCGGTGTCCACCAGCGGCTGCAGCGACGCCTCACTCGAGGGCCGCGCGGAGATGACGAAGTAGCCGCTCGACGAGAAGGCGTCCACGAGCTGCCGCGACACGGCCGTCTGGTCGTTGTCGATGACCGCCGTGGGCAGGTTGCGCACGTCGGAACCGACGACGTAGCCGAACATGATCACGTACATGATCGGCATCATGAAGATGAGCGGCAGCAGCAGGCGGTCGCGCCGCAGCTGCAGCAGCTCCTTCCACATCACCAGGCGAAGACGGCGCAGGTTCATGCCCGCTGCCTCCGGTTCAAGACCGTGGCGACACCGAGGGCGACGAGCGCGTACACCGTGAGCGCTAGGACCTGGGGTAGTAGGATGTCCCACGAGGCGCCCTTCAGGAACACACCTCTCGCGATGTCGACCATGTAGCGCGCCGGGAACAGGTACGACACGAACTGGAGGATCGGCGGGATCGACTCCAGCGGGAACGCCATCCCTGAGAGCATGAAGCCCGGGAGGAACGAGATCAGCAGCGCGGAGATGTTGGCCGATTCGAGCGAGGGCGCCACCGCCGAGATCACCAGCCCGAGCGACAGCGCGCAGACGATGAAGAGCCCGATGCCGACGGCCAGGACCAGCACGTCGCCGCGCAGCGGGATGCCGAACACGCCCATGGCCACCGCCGTGATCGTCACGGTGTCGAGGACCCCGAGGGCCGCCCACGGCAGGATCTTGCCAACGATCAGCTCGCTGTGCGTGAGCGGTGACTCGAGCAGCTGTTCAAGGGTCCCGTTCTCACGTTCCTTGACCAGCGTGACGGCGGTCTGCTGGACCGTGACGATCATGATGATCACGATCATCAGCCCCGGGATGAGGAAGTCCGCGCTCTTGCGCTCGGGGTTGTACCAGGCCTGTATGCGCGGCTCCAGGGTCCCCACGTGCAGCGAGCCCATCCCCCTCGAGTCCGCCCACGTGGCGAGGGCCTGCCTCCCGAGTGCCTGGTTCAGTGCCACCGCGTAGGTCTGCCCCAGCTGCGCGGAGTTCGGTTCGCTCCCGTCGACGAGCACGCTCACCGACCCGGTGCGTCCGGCGGCGAGCGCGTCGCCATACCCGCGCTGGACGACGATCGCGACCCGGGCCTGGCTGCGGTTGAAGGCGTCGTCGATCCCGGCCAGGTCGCCGACCGAGCCCTGCACCTGGAAGAAGCCGGACTTGGAGTAGGCGTCGAGGTACGCGCGACTCGCCGTCGTCTTGTCCATGTCCAGCGTCACGGTCGGCACGTTGCGCACGTCGAAGCTGATCGCGTAGGCGAACAGGAGGAGCTGAGCCAAGGGCAACACCAGAACGGCGACGATCATCCGCCAGTCACGGATGATGTGGATGAACTCCTTGCGCGCGATAGCGAGCACGCGCGCCATGGCCGCTCGCATCCTGTGCGCCTCTCGCTCAGTCCGTCGACGATCCCCAGCCCATGATCGAGTACAGCGCGCCCACGGTCGCCGCGTCGTCGTCGGGAAGGTCGAGCATCATCCCGGTGATGAAGTAGCCGACGAACAGACTCGCGAACGCGCGGACCTTCGCCGTCAGCTCGTCGGGTGTGCGCTCGATCCCGTAGTAGGCGTCGACACGGGGGACGAACCCTTCGAGCCGTGCCAGGAGCGGACGGCCGAGATGGGTCCGGAACACTTCGCGGAAGGTGGCGTTGTGTGGAGCCGAGGTCAGCAGCGTGCGCATGATCGGCTTGACGCTGTCGCCGCGGGGCAGGTGCTTCCGGCGCATCTCGATGAGGGCGAGCAGCGCCTCATGCAGGGTCGCCGGTTCCAGCGAGTCCAGCGCGGGGCCGACGATCGAGATCAGGTGGTCGCCTGCGGCGGCGACGAGGTCCGCGAACAGGGCCTCCTTGCCGGCGTAGTGCCGGTACAACGCCGGCTCGGTGAGCCCGAGGAGCTTCGCGATCTCCCGCATCGTCCCGCACTCGTAGCCCTTCTCCGCGAACACCGCGAGGGCCGCGTCGAGGATCTCGCCGCGCCGTCCCTCGACGAAGGTCGTGAAGAACGGGTCAGTGCCGCTGGTGATGGACGCGCACCGCATCACGCGCGGCCTCCCTGCTGGGTCACGAGATGGACGAACGCGTCCTCGAGCGTGGGATCGACCCGCTCGATGCCGGTGACGGTGAACCCGCGGCCGGTCAGGAAGCCGGTGAGATCGGCCTCTGCGGCGGTACGCCGTCCGAGGTTCACGTGTACGAGCGATCCCTGCATGTACGCCTCCTCCACCGCCGCCAGCTCCTCGAGGGCGGCGAGCGCGTCCTCGCCGCGGTCCACGGCGATCTGCAGGATGGTGTCGGCGGACAGGTCCGCCTTGACCTCCTGCGGCGTGCCCTCGGCGATGATCGTGCCGCGGTAGATGAAGGCGAGGCGGTTGCAGTGCGTTGCCTCGTCCATGTAGTGCGTCGTGACGAACAGCGTCACGCCCTGATGCGCGAGGTCGTAGAGCAGCTCCCAGAACTGACGCCGCGCCGTGGGGTCGACGCCGGAGGTCGGCTCGTCGAGGAAGATCAACTTCGGCTCGTGGATCGTCGCGCACCCGAGCGCGAGGCGCTGCTTCCAGCCGACCGAGAGGTTGCCGGTCAGCTCGCCCTCGCGCCCCTCGAGGCCCGCCATCTTCAGGATGTAGGCGCGCCGCTCGCGGTACTTCTCGTCCGTCAGGCCGTAGATGCCGGCGTAGAAGCGCAGGTTCTCGTCCACGGTGAGGTCCTGGAACAGCGAGAACTTCTGCGACATATAGCCGATGTTCTCGCGGACACGCTCCGGGTCCTTGACCACGTCGTAGCCCATGACGGTGCCGCCGCCGGAAGTGGGCGCGATGACGCCGCACAGCATGCGGATCGTCGTGGTCTTGCCCGAGCCGTTCGGTCCCAGGAAGCCGAAGATCTCGCCGCGCTTCACCTTGAAGTCGACGCCGTCGACCGCCGTGAAGTCACCGAACTTCTTGCGCAGCCCGGTCACGACGATCGCGTCGTCGCCGAGGTCCGGGCCCCGCCTCGCCGCTTCTGTCTTTGTCCATGGGAACCGCATGAGCGAACCGCTTTCGGTCTAGTCGTTGAGGCGCTTGCTGAAGCGCGACAGCCCGAACAGGAATATGCCGACGGAGAACACGGCCATCGCCAGGAACTGCGGCCACAGCGACATGAACGACGATCCCTTGAGGAAGTTGGACCGCACGATCACGAGGATGTACCGGAGCGGGATGAGGAACGTCAGGAAGTAGAGCCACCTCGGGAAGGCCTCGATCGGGAACATGAAGCCGGACAGCATCATCGAGGGCATCATCAGGAACATCGAGGTCTGCTGCGCCTGCTGGCGGGTGCGCGACATCAGCGAGACGATCATCCCGAGCCCGAGTGCGGAGAGCATGAACAGCAGCAGACCGGTCCCGATGACCAGTAGCGAGCCGTTGAACGGCACCTGGAACCACAGCACGCCAACGACGAACGTGAGGGCGACTTGGACCACCCCGAGCGCCGCGTACGGCAGCACCTTGCCGATCAGGTAGTCGGCCTTGCCGATCGGCGTCACGAACAGCTGCTCCAGCGTCCCGCGCTCACGTTCCTTCACGATCGCCTGGCTCATGAGGTTCTGGGTCGACATCATGATCACGAAGGCGAGCAGTGCCGGCACCATCGTGTTGACCGCGCGCATCGTCGGGTTGTACAGCACGCGGACCTGCGCGTTGACCCCGGCGGAAAGCGTGGCTCCCGGTGGCGCGCCCGGCGTGGGGTAGAACGCGCTGCTCAGGTTGGAGATGATCCCCGCGGCGTAGCCCGCCGCTACCTGGCTGGTGCGGCTGTCGGAACCGTCCACGATGATGCCGAGCTGGGCGGCGCGCTTCTGCGCGATCGAGTCGGAAAGCCCCTTCGGGATCGTGACGGCGACGACCGCCTGGCCGCCGTCCATGTCGTCCTTGAGCTGGGCGTCGGTCGTGGGCCGCGCGGTCACGGTGAAGTACCCGGACGACGTGAACGCGTCCACGACCTGGTGCGACTGGATCGAGTTGTCCTGGTCGAGCACCGCGAGGTCGAGGTTGCGCACGTCCGATCCGACCACATAGCCGAACAGGACCAGCTGGAGTATCGGCATGATGAGCAGGATCGGCAGCATCGACTTGTCACGCCGTATCTGCGTGAACTCTTTCCAGATGAGAACTCGTATCCGTCTCCAGGACATCCCGCGTCACGCCCTCTCGCGGTAGAGGCTCGCGGCGAGGACGACGATCACGGTCGCGAAGATGGCGAGCGCGGCGATCTGCGGCCACAGGATGGCCAGGCTGCCGCCCTTGAGGAACACCGTGCGGCAGATCACCATGAAGTAGCGGGCGGGGAACAGGTAGGAGAGCCACTGGAGCGCCGCGGGGAGGCTGGATAGCGGAAAGATGAACCCGGAGAGCATGAAGGTCGGCAGGAAGCTCACCAGCGCGGCGAGCTGGTTGGCGGAGTCGACCGACGTCGCGCGCGCCGACACGATCAGGCCGAGCCCGAGCGTGCAGATGACGTACAGCAGGCTCGAGCCCGCGAACAGCCAGACCGACCCGCGGAACGGGATGCCGAAGGCGAGTATCCCGACGACGGCAATGATGACGATGTCCATCGCCCCCATCACCGCCCAGGGCGCGATCTTGCCGACCATCAGCTCGATCTTCCGGATGGGCGAGACGATGAGCTGCTCGTACGTGCCCATCTCCTTCTCTTTGACCAGGGTGTTGGCCGTCTGCAGCACGGTGATCATCGTGACGAGCACGACGATGAGCCCGGGCACGAAGTAGGCGGCCGAGTTGCCCTCGGGGTTGTACCAAGTGCGCGTGGACGCGGTCAGGCCGCCCGCCGCGCCGGCGTTCAAGCCCTTCGCCTCCACCTGGGTCACTAGGATCTTGCCCCCGAAGATGCGTGAGAGCACGGAGGCGTAGGTGCTGCCCATCTGAGCGGAGGTGGAGTCCGAGCCGTCGACGAGGATCTGGACATCGCCCGCACGGCCCGCGGCGATGTTGTCGCCGAAGCCCGCGCCGACCACGACGACGACCTTGTCGGCGTTCGACTGGAAGGCAGGGTCGACGTCGGCGTACGAGCCCAGCGTCTTGTCCACCGTGAAGTAGTTCGACTGCTGGAGCGCGTTGATGTACTGCCGGCTGTAGGTCGAGCGGTCCAGGTCGAGCGTGGCTGTCGGCAGGTGCTTCACATCGAACGACAGCGCGTACGCGTACAGGAACAGCTGCACCAGCGGCATGATCAGGATGACCGCGATCAGGCGTTTGTCACGCAGGATGTGGATGAACTCCTTGCGCGCGATGGCGAGGATACGCCTCATTCAGACACCGCCAGGACCTGCTGGTCTGAGACGTCCAGATCGGACCCCGCCGCCGGGATCAGCGTGGCGAAGGCCATCTCAAGGTCGGTCGCGACAGGGGTCACGTGGACCACGGTCAGGCCCGCGTCCGAAAGAGCGTCCCTGAGCGTGGACTCGCACGCCCCGGCGTCACGGCTGACGAGCACGCGCAGCATCTCGCCGGAGACCTCGAGGCTCACGACGCATGCGAGGTCGTGCAGGATCGGCATCGCAGCCCGATAGTCGCTGACAGCGACCTCGATGACGCGCCCGGGGACCCGCTGCTTCATGCCGGCGGGCGTGTCGCGCAGGATGATGCGGCCCTGCGTCATGAAGGCGATCTCGTCGCAGCGGTCCGCCTCGTCCATGTACGGCGTGGCCACGAACACGGTGATGCCCTGCCGGTGCAGGCCGGAGATGATCTTCCAGAACTCCCGGCGCGACACCGGGTCGACGCCGGTCGTCGGCTCGTCGAGGAACAGCAGGTCCGGCTCTGAGATCAGGGTGGCCGCGAGCGCGAGCTTCTGCTTCATGCCGCCCGACAGGAACTGCGCCTGACGCTTCTTGAACTCCGTGAGGCCCGAGAACTCGAGCAGCCGCTCGGAGCGCGACGCCATGTCGCGCCTCGGCACGCCGCGCAGCTCCGCGAAGAAGTCCAGGTTCTCCTGGACGGTCAGGTCGCCGTACAGCGAGAACGCCTGCGACATGTAGCCGATCCGCGGCTTGACCGCGTGCGGGTCGGTGACGACCGACTTGCCGAAGACCAGCGCGTCGCCGCTCGTGGGCTCGAGCACCGTGGCCAGCATCCGGATGAGCGTCGACTTGCCGGCGCCGTCCGGGCCGACGAGCCCGAAGACCTCGCCGCGCGGGATCGTCATCGTCACTCCGTCGACCGCGTGCACCAGCCGGAAGTCCTTGCGCAGGTCCCGGGCGTCGATCGCGATCTCGGTAGGGGTGGTGCCGTCGGTCACTGGAGTACCACGTCGGCGGGCATGCCGGGCTTGAGCACGGAGTCGGAGTCGGTCAGGCGCAGCTTCACCTGATAGACGAGCTTCGTCCGCTGGTCCTTGGTCTCGATGGACGCCGGGGTGAACTCCGCCTGCGTGCCGATGAAGACGACGGCGACGTGGTAGGTCTTGGTGCTGGAGTCGGTGGTCAGCGTACCGGTCTGGCCGAGCTTGACCTTGCCGATGTCGGTCTCTGCCACGAAGATCGTGACGGTGAGCTTGGTGGGGTCGCTGACGATGGCGAGCGTGGAACCGGGTGCGGCGTTCTCCCCCGCGTTGGCGGCGATCGAGGACACGACCCCGTTGATGGGGGAGACGATCGTGGAGTACCCGAGCTGGGTCTGCGTCATCTTCAGCGCGGCGTTGGCCTGGTCGAGGCTGGCCTGCGCCGACGTGACGTCCGACTTGGTGTGACCGCTCTTGTTCTTGACGTTGGTGAGGTTCGCCTTCGCGGCGCTCACCCCGGCCTTCGCCTGATCGACTTGGAGCTTGAGCACCGAGGAGTCGAGCGTGTAGAGCACGTCGCCCTTGGCGACCGCCACGCCCTCCTCGGCGGGCGCCGTCAGTATGCGGCCGCTCGTCTGCGGGGTAACGGCGATCTGGTCGGACTCGATCGTCCCGCTCCCGCCGAGGGCTGCGCTGGCCGCCACCGTCCCGGAGTAGAAGGTCCAGCCGAAGTAGCCGGCGACTCCCAGCACCACGACCACGGCCACTATGAGGCGAATGCGCTTCATATCTACGACGCTCCTGTTCTGCTCGTCATCTCTCGGCCGCCGGCCCTAGCGGGAGGCGCCGGTCCTGATCTCGACGTCCACCGGCGTCCCCGGCGGTGCGGTCTGCCCAGCGTCCAGCTCGATCGTCACACTCACCGCGCGCGTCATGTGCACGATCACGGTGGGGAAGCCTGTCGGGGGGACCGCCGCCGCGCCGCCGATCACAGCGATGTGGCCGGTCAGCATGCCGCCGGGGTTCGAGTCGAAGTCGACGCTGACCGGGGTGCCGACCGAGACCTGCGCGAGCTGGTCGGTGGTCAGATAGGTCGAGATGCGCGTCGGCCCGTCCGGGCGGATGCGCACGATGGGGGCGCCGACCATGACGGCTGTGCCCGGCGTCCGCGCGAACGTCACGACGCCGCTCACCGGGGAGGTGACCGTGGCCGACGCCTGCCGCGTCTTCGCCAGATCGACCGCCACGTCCTGCGTCTCGATGTTGATCTTCGCCAGCTTCCGGCCGGCGCGCGTCTGGCTCAGGCCGGAGTCCATCGTGCGCAACCCGTTGGCGAGCTTGACCAAGTTGGCGTCTATGGTCGCCAGACCCGCCCTGGCGCCTTTCAGACCCGCGTTCAGGTTCGCGAGCGCGGTCTGCAGCCCCGCCAGGATCGCCGGATACGGCGGGACGGGGCCGGTGTGCGCGATGATCGCCTCGATGGCGTTGACGCTCGTCTCCACACTGGCGCGCGTGGCCACCAGCGCCGTGATCGTGGCCGCGAGACTCGCCCGCACCTTGATGAGCGCCGACCGCGCGGTCACGAGTTTGGCGCGGGCGTCCTCGAGCTTCGAGATGTTGTGGTCGAGCGACTGGAGGTCCGCGCGGGCCTTGGACGCGGCCGCCTCGGCGGTGGCGACGCCCAGGTCGAGCATCGTGGTGTCGAGCTGAGCGATCGTCTGCCCGGTGGTGACGTGCGCGCCCTCGGTGAAGGGGACTTCCGCAAGGAAGCCCGCCACGACCGGCGCGCGGGACATCGACGCGGCCGAGGCACTCGTCGGGCGCTTCTTGGCGCTCGCGCTCGCGGCGATGCCGACGGTGTAGTCGGGGGTGGGTTGCGTGATCGAGGGTGCGCGGACGACGTTCTCGTCGGCGATCACGTCTCCTGCGACGGAGATGACACCGGGCGTGACGGCGGACGCCGCGCGGACGTACAAGCCGATGCCGGCCGCGACGACCAGCGCCACCGCGACCAGGGAGATGACGATGTTGCGCCGCGTCACGCCACGGCCCTCATCGCCACTGCATGCACCGCTCGGATCCGCACGGGGCCTCTTTCACGTTCGCGCGAGCGTAGTTATCGCTCACTAACATACCCGGATTCCCCCACGAGTCAACACGTTCCGCTGCAGCCGGTCACTGCGGTCAGGGGTCGAAGGCCGCGGCCGTTCGAGCCCGCGCAGAGCGGTCATGCGGTCTGTTCCCTTCTGGGTACACTCCGGACAGTCAGCGCGCCTTGATGGGAGTGGATTGTGCCCGGACCCACTGTGCACCTGCGGCTCACCATGGAGTGGGCGATCGATGAGGGGCTGGCGACCGAAGAGGCGCAGTCGGTGGGCACCGCCGACGTGCTCGTGGACGAGTTGTGGCCCGGGCATCAGAAGTGGTGGCACCACTTCAACCCGTCGGCGTCGCTTCTCTTCGCGCCGCTGGAGATGAGGCGCGCGGTCAGCGCATATCGGAGGGGCGACCGGGTCGCGTGGATGACGCACCTCGGGAGGTCGCTCCACAGCCGCCAGGACGCGGTCGGGCACGGTCGCCTCGGCCTGAACCACATCGCATGGGACCTCGGAGTGCTCAAGCGCGACCCCGACGACTGGGAGCTCATGCCGGCGTCCGTGCGGGCCAGGATCGAGCGCGCCACCAGGCGCGCGTTGGCGCGATTCATTCGGCTGACGGGCGCCGCGGCGCCGGCGCCCTGATCGGACGGAACGCTCCATCGCACCAGCGCGCCGCAGCGGACGGTGGCGCCCGGCGCTCCCGTCCGTCATACTGTGCCCGCGATGCGGGAGGCACATCCACCTCTGCACGCACGCCCGCCGCCCGACAGGCGGCCGCACGGTCCGGGAGCGGCTAGGGTGTCCGCGGGACCGATCACTTTCGAGGAGTGGCCGACATATGGCCGGCATCGTGCTCGTTGGCGCCCAGTGGGGCGACGAAGGCAAAGGCAAGATCACCGACCTGCTCGCTGACGACATGGACCTCGTCGTCCGGTTCCAGGGCGGGAACAACGCGGGACACACGATCATCCACGGCGGCCGCACGCTGAAGTTGCATCTGATCCCGAGCGGGATCATGTATCCGCACATCACGCCGGTCATCGGCAACGGCGTCGTCATCGACCCGAAGGTGCTGCTCCAGGAGATGGACGAGCTGGAGGCCGACGGCCTGACGACGCGCCGCCTGCTCATCAGCTGCAACGCGCACCTGATCATGCCGTACCACCGCGACCTCGACGGCGCGAGCGAGCGCCGGCTCGGGGACAACGAGATCGGCACCACGCGCCGCGGCATCGGTCCCGCGTACATGGACAAGGCCTCTCGCATGGGGATCCGCGTCCAGGACCTCACCGACGTGCACATCCTGCGCGAGAAGCTCGAGGCCGCCCTGGTCGAGAAGAACGACGTTCTCGAGAAGATCTACGGTCTGCCCACCTACACGGTCGAGGAGATCGTCGAGGAGTACATGGGATACGCGAAGCGGCTCGAGCCGCACATCGCGGACACCTCGTTCCTAATCAACCGCGCGCTGAGAAGCGACCAGTGGGTCCTCTTCGAAGGCGCCCAGGGCACGCTTCTCGACCTCGACCACGGCACGTACCCGTTTGTGACCTCGTCCTCGCCCACGGCGGGCGGCGCGTGCACCGGTGCCGGCGTCGGCCCCAAGGCGATCGACCGCGTGCTCGGCATCGCGAAGGCCTACATCACCCGCGTCGGCTCGGGGCCGTTCCCGACAGAACTGCCGTCCACGCCCGGCTCGATCGGCGAGCACCTCACGCAGAAGGGCGGCGAGTTCGGCACCACGACCGGCCGCCAGCGAAGATGCGGCTGGTACGACGGTGTCATCATCCGCTACGCCGTGCAGGTCAACGGGCTGACGGATCTCGTCATCACCAAGCTCGACGTGCTGTCCGAGCTCGACACGATCAAGGTCTGCGTCGCCTACGAGTACGAGGGCAAGCGCTACAACGAACTGCCGTGCCACCAGACCGTCTTCCACCACGCGAAGCCGATCTACGAGGAGCTCCCGGGCTGGAAGTGCAACATCGACCACTGCCGCACCTTCGAGGAACTGCCCAAGGAGGCGCGCGACTACATCATGTTCCTCGAGGACCTCGCCGAGGTGCCGGTCTCGATCATCGCGGTGGGCCCGGACCGCGACGAAACGATCATGCGCAGGTGGGAGCGGAGGGCGTAGGGTCCGGCGTCACGCCCGCATCCGGTACACACGCCCCTAGAAGTCCACGTACGCGAACTGCGTCGCGACGCCCGAGAACAGCACGATGGCGACGATCAGCGCGGCCCAGAACAGGCCTATGGCGATGTCCCAGGTTGTCTCGCGGAGCAGCGCCGTCGCTCGATGGGTGCGGCCGGGCGCAGGGGCGACCGTCTCTTCGCTCACATGAACCTCCCAAGCATCAGCATGAACCGGTCGACCGGCATGACGAACAGTCCCCATCCGACTGTGACGAGCGCGAACGTCGCGACCCCGCCGACGACCCCCCGGTCCCGCGCAGGCCCGGGACCACCACACCGGAGACAGCCACTGTGCCGGCCGAGTCGGAGACGTCCACGCCCGAGCCATCGCCTCACCTCGCCTTCAGCGCGAGCCGCGTACTCGCGGACACCCAGGCGATCGAGGACCTCGGACGGCGGGTGGCGGGAGGCAGCCAGGAGAAAGCGGCGGCGGACTACGTGGCGGCCCGTCTGCGTTCCATGGGATACGTTCCATGGGATACAAGGTCACGATCCAGAAGTTCGACGTTCCCGGCGGGGTGAGCCGCAACGTGACGGCGCGCGTCGCCGGCGACGACCCTCGTGTGCTCGTGCTGGGCGGCCACTTGGACACGCGGCCCACGACACCCGGAGCGAACGACAACGCCCTCGGTTGCGCGATGGTGCTCGAGATGGCGCGCATCTTCGCCTCGGAGAAGCCCCCTGTCTCGCTCGAGCTCACCATGTTCGGGGCGGAGGAGTACAACGACGGCACGCCGCGCGACCACCACCGCGGCTCCCGCTATCACGTCGCTCACATGACCAAGGCCCAGCGCGCGCGGACGATCGGCATGATCTCGATCGACGTCGTGGGCTACGGGAGCCGTCTGTACACGCGTACGATGAAGACCGGTCCGATGACGATGTCGGACTACCTGCTGCAGCAGGCGAAGAAGCTCGGCGTGAAGCTCTCGTACTCGAAGGACCCAGGGCCGACCGGGTGGAGCGACCACGAGCCCTACAAGAAGGCGGGCATCCCCGCTGTCTGGCTCGAGCGGCTGCAGGATCCGCAGTACCACAAGCCGGGCGACACGACGGCGCACCTGCAGCCGTCCGCCATCAAGGCAGCCGGGCGCTTGCTCCTCGACGCGGTGCGCAACCTGGATGCGGCTGAGGCGACGGCGATCCGCGGCGCCTCGGGAGAGTGACGGCGGGCCGCGCGCAGCGTCTGCGCCCGTTCGTGATGCGTCGTCGTACAATGCACGCGTGAGCCACTCCCGCCAGAGGGTGTGCGTTCGCGTCCGCTCTGCCGGTGACCGGACTCGGAGGGAATCACGATCATGCGCATCCTTGTGCTTGGCGGTGGAGGTCGGGAGCACGCGATCGTCCACGCCCTGCTGAAGTCCCCTCGCAGCCCCGAGGTGATGGTCGCGCCAGGGAACGGCGGGACCGCCTCGGTCGCCAACAACATCCCGGGCCTCGACATCGAGAACGCTCGTGCGGTGGCGGACTTCGCCGCCGAGAACAAAGTGGACTTCGTCGTGATCGGCCCCGAAGGGCCGCTCGTGGTCGGAGTCGCAGACGCGCTGCACCCACGCGGCATCAAGGTGTTCGGCCCGTCCGGCCTCGC
The DNA here is from genome assembly GCA_036508875.1 of Coriobacteriia bacterium. Taxonomy (GTDB): domain Bacteria; phylum Actinomycetota; class Coriobacteriia; order Anaerosomatales; family PALSA-660; genus PALSA-660. Next base: position 20,107 of record DATCGP010000066.1, read on the forward strand.
CGCCCGCCTCGAGGGCAGCAAGTCGTTCGCGAAGGGCGTCATGCGCCGCAGCGGCATCCCGACCGGCGAGTCCCGATCGTACACGATACGCGAGTTCCCCCAGGCGCTGCACGCGCTCGATGTCGCGACCTTCCCCGTCGTCGTCAAGGCCGACGGGCTGGCCGCCGGCAAGGGGGTCGCCATCGCCAAGGACAAGCGCGAGGCCGAGGTCGCCATACGCGCCTGCTTCGACGGCCTGTTCGGCGAGGCCGGCGAGACGGTGCTCGTCGAGGAGTTCCTCGAAGGCCCCGAGTGCTCGCTGCTGGCGTTCGTCGACGGCGAGACGGTCACGGTCATGCCGCCGGCGCAGGACCACAAGCGTGCGTACGACGGCGACACCGGCCCCAACACCGGCGGCATGGGCGTCTACTCGCCCGTGCCGGGGATCGACGAGGAGACGCTCGCGCAGATGACGCGCCTGCTCGAGAAGACGGTTTCCGGCATGCACGCCGAGAACCTGCGGTTCCGCGGCGTCCTCTATGGCGGGTTCATCCTCACGAAGGACGGTCCCAAGGTCCTCGAGTACAACGCGCGCTTCGGCGATCCCGAGACGCAAGCGCTCCTGCCGCGGCTGCAGACCGACCTGGTCGACATCATGCTGGCGGTGGCGGACGGCCGTCTCGGCTCGCAGAACGTCAAGTGGAGCGACGAGGCGGCGGTCTGCGTCGTGCTCGCTTCAGGCGGCTACCCGGGCGACTACGACAAGGGCAAGGTCATCACCGGCGTCGCCGATGCGGAAGCGCTCTCCGGCGTGACCGTCTACCACGCCGGCACGCAGCTTCGGGAGGATGGCGCGCTCGTCACCAGCGGCGGCCGCGTGCTTGGCGTCACCGCGCTCGCGCCCACGCTCGCACAGGCGCGCGACCGCGCGTACGAGGCGGCGGCCAAGATCTCATTCGACGGCATGCAGATGCGCACCGACATCGCGGCCCGTGCCATCGGCGGTGCGAAGTAGTGCTAGCAGAACGCCTGCTCACCCCGGTAGTACGGACGCTCAACACGCGATACCTCGCACTGGATCACGCGGACCTGGCGCGCCTGCCGGCCCCACGCGCCGGGCACGAGTACCTGCTTTACGTGCACGTGCCGTTCTGCCAGCGACTGTGCCCGTACTGCTCGTTCAACCGCTTCCCGTTCTCGGAGGCCCGCGCGGTCCCGTACTTCGAGTCCCTGCGCGAAGAGATGCAAATGGTCGCGGACCTCGGCTACGACTTCGATTCCATGTACGTGGGCGGCGGCACGCCGACGATCATGCTCTCCGAGCTCACACGGACGATCGATCTCGCGCGCGAACTCTTCTCCATCAAAGAGGTCTCGAGCGAGACGAATCCGAACCACCTGACCCCCGAGTTCGTCGAGGAGCTCGCGCCCCGCGTCCAGCGCTTCAGTGTCGGCGTCCAGAGCTTCGACGACGGGCTGCTGCGGCAGATGGAGCGCTACGACAAGTACGGGAGCGGCGCCGAGATCCTCGAGCGCATCCAGGCCACGGCCGGCGCGTTCCACTCGATGAACGTGGACATGATCTTCAACTTCCCGTCGCAGACCGAGGCGATGTTGCGCCACGACGTGGCGATGCTGAAGGAGTCGGGCTGCAACCAGACGACCTTCTATCCGCTGATGGCGTCCCCGGCCGTGAACCGGGAGCTCACCAAGACGGTGGGCCCGGTGGACTACAAGCGTGAGGCCGACTTCTACAAGATCCTGTCGGCGGACCTCGGCGACACGTTCGAGAACGGCAGCGCGTGGACGTTCTCCCGCAAGGCCGGCGGCATGATCGACGAGTACATCGTCGACTACGAGGAGTACGTCGGCATCGGCTCCGGCGCGTTTTCCTACCTCGACGGCACGCTCTACGTGAACACCTTCTCGCTGCGCGAGTACGGGTCTCAGCTCGCGGCGCGGCGCATGGGGGTGGCGGGCAAGAAGTCGTTCGGCGCGCACGAGCGGATGCGCTACCGCTTCCTGATGGAGCTGTTCGGCCTGAGGCTCGACAAGAAGAAGTTCCGGAGCGACTTCGGCGTATCGATCGACCGTGGGCTGGCGATGGAGATGACCTACATGCGCGCGGTAGGCGCCTTTGACCGCGACGACGCCGACGCGCTGACGCTGACGCCGCGCGGCCGCTACCTGATGGTCGCGATGATGCGTGAGTTCTTCATCGGAGTGAACAACGTGCGCGACCAGGCACGGCAGGCGCTGAAGCCCGACGAGCGCGAGTTGCTGTTCGGCGAGGGCGAGGGCGTCTCGTGCGAGGAGTTGCACGGCGCCGGCGCCGAAGCGACCGCCCAGACCGTGTCCGCCGAGGACTCGATGCCGAAGACCGGAGGTTCGCTGTGAGGCGGCGCACCGTGGGCGACTGGGCCGGCTTGGCCAC
>DATCGP010000067.1:0-3389 GCA_036508875.1 Coriobacteriia bacterium
CCGGCCGCTCCGGCGACGCCCGCGAGCCGGTCCCTGAGGCTGGGTGTCGGGGTGATCGCCGACTCCGTGTCGGGTTGGGTATCGGATGACGCCACGGCACTGCCTCTCGTGGTCGCGAGCGATGCAGGGAAGCATAGGCGAACCGCTCCGATTCTAGGGATGCCGCCCCGGTTCCGATAGGGTCTGCCCGTGTAGAGTCGGTGGAGTCGTCTCGCCGCTTCGGACGCCGCTCACCTCGATTGCGGGTGTCGGAGCGATGGTAGGAATCATGTATCCTTATGGCATGCCCGCGTGCGCGCGTCGTGACGCGCCGGAGCGGGCCTGGTGACCGGATGGAAGGATGTCGTGGTGCAGCCCGTCAGGCTCACACAGCTCTCGTCGAAGGCCGGTTGAGCCGCCAAGTACGGTCCGGCGGACCTCAAGGCGATCCTCGACACGCTCGTCCCCTCGCACTCGGAAGACCTCATGGTCGGTTTCGAGACGTCGGATGATGCTGCCGTCTACCGGCTCGATGAGAACACCGCGCTGGTGCTGACGGTCGACTTCTTCACGCCGATCGTCGACGACCCCTACGACTTCGGCCGGATCACCGCGGCCAACGCGCTCTCGGACATCTACGCGATGGGCGGGCGTCCGCTCACCGCGCTGAACATGGTCGCTTTCCCCTGCTCGCTCGGGCCCGAGGTCGTCGCCGAGGTGCTGCGCGGTGGCGGTGATGTCTGCCGCGAGGCCGGCGCGATCGTCGTCGGCGGCCACACCATAGACGACAAGGAACCGAAGTTCGGGCTGTCTGTCATGGGGATCGTGGCGCCCGACAAGGTGGTCCGCAACGTGGGCGCCGTCGCGGGTGATGCGCTGTTCCTGACCAAGCCGCTCGGGACCGGCATCATCGGCACCGCGCTGAAGCAGGGGCTCGAGGACGAGACGAGCGCTCGTGCCGCGATCGAGTCGATGGCTGCGCTCAACCGCGCCGCGTGTGAGGCGATGCAGGAGGTCGGCGTGTCGGCCGCCACCGACGTCACCGGTTTCGGGATCGTGGGGCACCTCCACGAGATGCTCCAGGGAAGCGGGTGCGCCGGCGAGATCGAGTTCGACACGCTGCCGCTGCTGGACGGTGTGATGGGCTACGCGACCCAGGGTGTCGTGCCGGGTCGGACCACCGACGTGATCGCGTACGCCGCGGAGTTCACCGAGTGGGTCGCGCATCCGGCGCCGATCGCGCCCGATGCGGAAGTGGAGGACCTCGCTCCGTGGCGGTTGCTGTGCGATCCCCAGACCTCGGGAGGGCTGCTCATGGCGGTCTCGGCGGACAAGGCCGGGATGCTCGCGGCGGCTCTCGAATCGCGTGGCGTGCTGGCCGCCGTGATCGGTCACGCGCGAGCGGGCGCGGCCGGGCACGTTCGCATCATCTGACGAAACAGCGCCGCGCTCCGGCGCTCCCGATCGGCAGTCCCTTTCGGAAGGCGGCACCTCGATGGCGAAGACGTTCCTGTTCACGACCGACACCCTCGGTACCGGCGATGAGGAGTTGGGTCGTCTGCTGATGCGCAACCTCATCTACTCGCTTGCTCGCGCCGACAACGCTCCCGAGCGGCTCATGTTCATGAACGGTGGGGTGCGTCTGACGTGCGAAGGCTCGCCGGCGCTCGACGACATCAAGGCGATGGCTGAGGCCGGTACGATCGTGAAGTCGTGCGGCACCTGCCTCGACTATCTGGGGCTCAAAGACAGCCTGGCGGTCGGAGAGGTCGGCGACATGGCGGGGTCCGCCGCCGTGCTCTCCGGCAGCGCCGATGTGGTGACGATCGCCTGACCGCCGCCGGCCGGCGGGGCGTGCCCGCGTGCCCGCTGCTGCTCTCAGGTAGAATCCGGCGCATGGATACCAAGTCGCTTCTGCGCGCGCTTCCCAAGACCGACGAACTGCTCAGGCGCGACGACCTCGCCGCGTTGGCTTCGACGTTGCCACGCCCGGTCGTGACCGACGCCGTGCGCGACGCTGTGGAGGCGATCCGCGCCCGCGTGCTCGCCGGGGAGGAAGCCCTCTTCGACGATGACTCGATCGCCGAGGACGCTATCGACCTTGCACGGGACCGCATGCGGCCGTCGCTGCGCCCGCTGGTAAACGCCACCGGCATCATCGTCCACACGAACCTGGGTCGGTCCCGGCTTTCCGACGAGGCGCTTCGGGCGGTCGTCGAGGTCGCCGGCAACTACTCCACGCTCGAGTACGACGTCGAGACCGGCGAGCGCGGCAGCCGCCACACGCACGTCGAGCGCCTCATCTGCGACCTCACAGGCGCGGAGGCCGCCATGGCGGTCAACAACAACGCCGCCGCGGTGCTGCTCGCGATCGCCGGGCTCGCGAAGGGCAAGGAAGCGATCGTGAGCCGCGGCCAGCAGGTCGAGATCGGCGGCAGCTTCCGCATCCCGGACGTGATGCGCCAGTCCGGCGCGAAGATGGTGGAAGTGGGTGCCACGAACAAGACCCACCTGGCCGACTACGCCAACGCGATCACGCCGAAGACCGGCCTGTTGCTCAAGGTGCACTCGAGCAACTTCCGCGTCGTCGGCTTCACCGAGGAGGTCCCGCTTGCGGACCTCGTGGCTCTGGGCGCCGAGCACGGCGTCCCGGTGTACGAGGACCAGGGCTCCGGCGTGCTCATCGACCTGGCGCCCTACGGCCTTCCCGACGAGCCCACGGTCCGCTCCTCGATCGAGGCGGGGGTGGACCTCGTCTCCGTATCGGGCGACAAGCTGCTCGGCGGACCGCAGGCCGGCATCCTCGCCGGCAGCAAGGCGGTCATCGACCGGCTGAAGAAGCACCCCCTTGCACGCGCGCTGCGCCTCGACAAGATGACGCTGGCCGCGCTCGAGGCGACCCTGCGCCTGTACCTCGACCCCGAGCGGGCGCTGCGCGAGGTCCCCACGCTGCGGATGCTGACCGAGAGCCCGGAGAGCGTTGCCGCCCGGGCGCGCACCCTCGTCGACCGGATCGTCGCCGCGACAGGTGAGGCGTTCTGGGTGGCCGCGATGCCCGACGTTTCCCGGGCCGGTGGCGGCGCGTTGCCGCTGGCGGACATCCCGACCACGATCGTGACGCTGTCCCCCCGGGCGATGAGCGCGAACGACCTCGAGGCCGCGCTGCGGCTCGGCAACCCCACGATCATCGGCCGGATACGCGACGCTCGTGTGGTCCTCGACCCCCGCACGCTGTCGGACCACGAATCCGACCTGGTCGTGCAGCGCCTCGCCGAGATCGCCGCGGGGGAGTAGCCCCGCATGCCGTCGCTCGTTCTGGGGACCGCCGGCCACATCGACCATGGCAAGTCCGCGCTGGTCAAAGCACTGACCGGTACCGACCCGGACCGTCTCCCGGAAGAGAAGGAGCG
>DATCGP010000068.1:0-12132 GCA_036508875.1 Coriobacteriia bacterium
ACCTCCCCGGCGGGGTCTACAACGACACAGGCGCAGATGCAGACAACCCTGGCCGACGCCCATGCCCTGGCGAACACCTGGGCCTCGCAGGCCCGGCTCATCTACCAGCAGTACGCACCGCTGATCTGGCTGGGGCTGTGGATCGCCGTACTGATCATCATCGCGATCGTCGTGGTGAGCGTCGCTGCGCGGGGCGGGCTCGTGCACCTCGCCAACGAAGCCGACGAGGGCCGCCCGGTGCGGGCCGGGGCCGGCTGGCGCGTCGGCTTCGCCAAGTGGTGGCGGGTGTTCGGGATCGGGTTCCTGGCCTCGCTCCCGATGATGCTGCTCGCGTTGATCTTCTCGGGTGTGGTGGCTGCGGCGGTAATCGCGTGGCTGAGAAGCCCGACCCCGCTGAGCCTGGGCCCGGACATCATCTCGACGTTCGTCATCGCGGCGTGCGGGCTGTTCGTCCTCACGATCATCGGCATCTTCCTCGGAATCACCCTCGGCATCGCATCGGAGCTCGGGCTGCGTTACGCGGTGCTCAACGACCGCGGCGCCCTGGACTCCCTGAAGCAGGGCTGGCGCGACCTCTGGGCCAAGCGCGGCGCGTTCAAGCTGTTCGCCATCCAGCTGGGCCTCGGGATCCTGTTCGCCATCGCGATGGGTATCGTCGGCTCGATCCTGGCGGGCCCCAACCTCGTCGTCTCCAGCGCGGCCGGGGTGCGAGTGGCGAACCCCGCGAGTGCGGGGCTGAGCTTACTGCTGATCGTCCCCGCGGCGGCCTACGCGGCGTTCTACAGCGTGGTCTGGACCCTATTCTTCCGAAGGATGACGGGGATGCAGCCGGCCGCTGCCGCGGTGCCGATGCCCGTGCCCCCGATGCCGATGGCCCCGATGCCCGTGCCCCCGATGCCGATGGCCCCGGCGCCCGTGCCCCCGATGCCGGAACCGCCCGAGCCCCCGATGCCGGAACCGCCCGAGCCCCCCGCACCCACGGTGAGCGATGTCTGAGGGTCGCCTCGTCGTCTGCGCGACCCCGATCGGCAACCTCGGCGACGTGACGATCCGCGTGATCGAGGCGCTGAAGGCCGCTGACGTCATCGAGGCCGAGGACACGCGCGTGACGCGCAAGCTGCTCGGGCGCTACGACATCGTGACGCCGCTCGAGGCGTACCACGCGCAGAACTTGGACAGACGCACGCCTGAGGTCGTCGCGCGGGTCGCCGACGGCGCTGTCGTGGCGCTGGTCAGCGACGCGGGCACGCCGGGCGTCTCGGACCCCGGGGCGCACCTCGTGGACGCCTGCATCGACGCCGGTCTGACCGTCGAGGTCCTCCCGGGAGCGAGTGCGATCCTCACGGCGCTGGTGGCGAGCGGCCTGCCCACGCACGCCTTCTACTTCGGCGGGTTCCTGCCGCGGAAGGCCGGCGAACGCGTCCGCGCGCTCGAGAAGCTCGCGACGCTCGACGCCACACTCGTCTTCTACGAATCGCCGAGGCGCGCGGCTGCGACCCTTGCAAGCCTCGCCGAGGCGCTACCGGGTCGTACCGCGGTCGTGGCGCGCGAGCTCACGAAGCTACACGAGGAGGTCGCAAGGGGCGAGGTGGGCGAGCTCGCGGCGGCGATCGCGGCGCGGGAGCTCAAGGGAGAGGTCGTCCTGCTGATAGGCCCGCCGGCACGGGGGGTCTCCGGGGAAACGGTCGTCCCCGACGCGGCCACTCTGCGCGCTCAGGTCGAGGCACTGATCGCGGGAGGAGCAACCCGCAAGGACGCGGTGCGCGCGGTGTCGGAGCGCACCGGGGTGGCGCGCAACGCGGTGTACGACGCGGCGATAGGTGAGAAGGGGACGCCCGCCCGAACGGTCTAGATGCGCTTGACGACCGCTACGCAGTCGAGGCAGACGGCGCGGTCGTTGACGGAGATCGTCTCGCCGCTTCCGCCGCAGATCGCGCAGTTGGCGTGACTCTTCTCAAGGATGATCCGCTCGCCGTCGACCGAGATCGACAGCGGGTCCTTCACACGGATCCCGAGGGTGCGGCGCAGCTCCATGGGAAGGACGATCCGGCCAAGGTCGTCGATGCGCCTAACGATGCCTGTGTCGTTCATATCCGATGTCCTCCCTGTGTGGGGCCATCCCGTTGCTAGAATAGCCCCCGAGAAGGCGCGATCGCCTCCCCCGACTGTATTTTCCTTCCTACCCACGAGAAGAGCGTCGGAAACCCTCATGGAACGACCTTCCTTCTACCTGACGACCCCCATCTACTACGTGAACTCGGTCCCGCACCTCGGGACCGCGTACACGACGATCGCCGCGGACGCTCTCGCCCGCTATCGGCGCATGACCGGCTACGACGTCCACTTCCTGACCGGACTCGACGAGCACGGCCAGAAGGTGGCCCAGGCGGCGGAGCTAAACGGGATGGAGCCGCAGGCCTGGGTCGACACGATCGCGCCGAAGTTCCTCGACGCGTGGAAGATGCTCGACATCACCAACGACGACTTCATCCGGACCACCGAGCCACGGCACGAAGCGGGCGCGCAGCAGTTCCTCCAGGTCCTGAAGGACAACGGCGACCTGTACCAGGGCCACTACGAAGGCTGGTACTGCCTGCCGGACGAGACGTTCTACCTCGAGGAGCAGCTCGCCGAAGGCAAGACCTGCCCGGTGTGCGGGCGCGAGGTCCAGTTCGTGGCCGAGGACAACTGGTTCTTCCGCCTGTCCGCCTACCAGGACCGGCTGCTCGAGCACTACGAGAAGCACCCGGACTTCATCCAGCCCGACACGCGCCGTAACGAGGTCCTCTCGTTCGTGTCGGGGGGGCTCAAGGACCTGTCCGTGAGCCGCACCACGTTCACGTGGGGCATCCCGCTGCCGTTCGACCCCGAGCACGTCATGTACGTGTGGTTCGACGCGCTCATCAACTACATCACCGCGGTCGGCTACGGCGCCGACGGCACGCCCACCTTCTCCGGGCCGCTGGCCCACTACTGGCCGGCGCAGTACCACTTCGTGGGCAAGGACATCATCCGGTTCCACTGCACCATCTGGCCGGCGATGCTCATGGCCGCCGGCGTCCCGCTGCCGGAGAAGGTCTTCGCGCACGGGTTCCTGCTCACCAAGGGCGAGAAGATGAGCAAGTCGACCGGCAACGCGGTCTCGCCGGCTGCCCTCGTGGAGCGGTTCGGAGTGGACGCGTACCGCTACTACTTCCTGCGCGAGGTCCAGTTCGGCAGCGACGGTGCGATCTCGATCGAGGCGATGGTGCAGCGCTACAACGCGGACCTCGCCAACGATTGGGGCAACCTCGTCTCCCGGCTGTTCAACATGACCGAGAAGTACTGCGGAGGGGTGGTCCCCGCCGTCCCCGTCCCCGCGCCTGAGGACGGGGACATCGTGGGCATCGCGGCGCTGCTCCCGAATGCGTTCGAGAAGCGGATGCTCGCGCTCGACTACGCCGGCGCGCTCGAGGACGCTTGGGAGCTGATCAAGCGGACGAACCGCTACATCGAGGACTCCGCTCCGTGGAACCTCGCGAAGTCGGACGAGACACGGCCGCGGCTCGAGGCGGTCCTCTACACCGCGCTCGAGGCGGTGCGGATCGCCGCGCTGTTCGTCGCGCCGGTGATGCCGAACACGTCGCGCGAGGTGTGGAAGCGCCTGGGCCTGGGCGACATCCACGAGGTCACCGACCTGGCGGCCGCCGCGGCGTGGGGCGGCCTTCCGGCCGGATCGCGCGTGGAGAAGGGCGAGTCGCTGTTCCCGCGCATCTACGAGGACGCCGAGTAGGCGGGGACCGGATGCCTGAAGAGCGAGAGCGCGTCCCCAGCTTCCCGGGTTCCGGGAAGACCGTCGTGCTGCCCGATCTCGGCGCGCCCACCGCTGACACGCACGCTCACCTCGACATGCTCGCCGACCCCGCGGGCGCGCTCGTGCGCGCCGCGCGCGCCCGCATCACTCTCGTGTGCTCCATCGTGGACCTGACGGAGGAACCCGAGGTCACCCTCGACGGGCTGCCCGGTTGGATGCGGACCGCGACAGCGGCGCTTGCCGCCGAGCCCGGCGGACCGCTCGCCGCCCCGGACGTGCGGCTGATCCTCGGGGTCCACCCGCACAACGCCTCCCGCTTCGACGCGGACACAGAGCGCGCGCTGCGCGCGCTGGCCCGCAGGCTGCCCACCGGGCTCGTCGTCGGGCTCGGCGAGCTCGGACTCGACTTCCACTACGACCACTCGCCGCGCGACGCGCAGCGCGACAGCTTCCGCCGGCAGCTGGCGCTGGCGAACGATCTCGGACTTCCGGTGACCGTGCACCTGAGGGCGGCACACGACGAGGGTCTCGAGGTCCTGCGCGACGTCGGCGTGCCCGACGCGGGCTGCATCATCCACTGCTTCACCGAAGGTCCGGAGACCGCGACCCGTTTCCTGGCACTCTCGCCTTCCGTGATGATCTCGTTCGCGGGGCCGGTGACGTTCGCCAAGGCACAGCAGGTGCGCGACTCGCTCGCGGTCATCCCCCTCGAGCGGATCCTTGCCGAGACAGACAGCCCGTTCCTCGCGCCGGCGCCGTACCGCGGTGAGCCGAACGAGCCGGCGTTCGTGACGCTGAACGTCGCCCGGATCGCGGAGACGCTGGGCCAGCCGGCCGAGCTGGTCGCGGCGGCCTGCATGGACAACGCGCGGCGCGTGTTCGGGCTGGACGGCCGCAGACCCGTCGGGGGTGCGTCATGAGCGAGGTCCCCGTGCCCAGGCTCCTTGCGATCGCTGGGAGTCCCCGACGGGGCGGCAACAGCGACGCTCTGCTGGACGCGTGCGCGGACGGCGCGCGTGCGGCGGGCGCGGACGTCGACCTGCTCGTGGTCGCCTCCGCGGGGATCGGACCGTGCACCGGCTGCAACGAGTGTTCGAAGGACGGTGCCTGCATCGTGCGCGACGGGATGCAGGCGGTCTACCCGCGCATCGACGCCGCGGACGCCATCGTCATCGCCACCCCGGTGTACTTCGCGACGGTCCCGGCCGTCCTGAAGGCGCTGTACGACCGCTGTCAGCCGTACTGGGCTCGAAGGTTCGTCCTGCACCACCCGATCGAGCGCAGGCGCCCCGCGGCGCTCCTGGTGGTGGGCGGCGGCGGCGACCCCTACGGGAACTCGTGCGCGATCGCCCCGACCCGCAGCATCCTCGCGATACTCGGCGCCGACTACGCGCACGAGCTGGCCGTGGAGGCCGACGCGCGTGGGGACGCGGCGGCCCAGGAGCCGGCGATCCGGCGGGCGCGCGAGATCGGCGAGGCGCTCGCGCTGGAAGCGTACGAGCGCATCCGCTCCGCCGGGCAGCAGGCCTGAGCGCGCTTCGAAGGGCCCTTGAGACCGTCGATCCGGGCCGGTCGGAAGCCCCTCCCGTGCCCCGAAAGGGGCAGTGACGCAGGTTCCGCTGAACCCGACCTGCCCGTTTGCGGGGCAGGAAACGGATGGTTTACACTCGACGTCCGCGCGTTTCCGAACCGTTGACAGATCACCAGGGGGAGCAGTTTGAGACTGCCGGTCGGCCCGGCACGTTTCCTGAAGACTCAGCACCTCGTCGCAGCCTTACTCGTAGCAGTCCTGGGACTCGCAGGCATCACTGGATTCGTAGGGGCCCGAAAGAGCGTGACGCTCGTCGTCGATGGCACTTCGACGACGGTCTTCACGCAGAGCCAGACCGTCGCCGCGCTCCTTTCGGAGTCCGTGGTCCCGGTGGCTTTCGGCGACCTCGTCAGCCCCACGGTGGGATCCGCGCTCGATGAGGGTGCGGTCGTCGTCGTCCGCCACGGTGTCGCCGTGACTCTGGACCTCGCGGGCCAGATCATCCCGCTGCGGGTGTTCGGCCGTACCGTCGCCGACGCGCTCGTGATGGCCGGCCTGGATCCGACCGGTGGCATCAGCACCGATCCGGCGCTCGACGCGCCTCTCGCCGACGGCATGACGATCATCGCCAAGGACGTATTCTTCCGCGTGTCCGAGGAGGAGGTCGTCGTCCCGTTCGATACCGATGTCAGCGGCGACCCGATGCTGGCCACCGGCAAGCGCGTCGTCGTCACCAAGGGGAAGAACGGGTCTGCCGTGCGCGTCTGGCAGGTGCTCGTGACCGGCGGCATCGAGGGGCAGCGCACCTTGAAGGCCGAGACGGTCATCAACGCTCCGGTCACCGAGGTCGTCCGAGTAGGCACGAAGCAGGCGTTCCGTCAGATCCTGGTCGCGGGCAAGAGGGCGTCGGGCGGATCGGCGTCGTCGTATGCGCCCCCGGTCGTAGGCCGCGTGATCGAGGTCGAGGCGACGGCGTACACGCCGTACGCGTGCGGTGTGAACGCCGATTGGATCGCATGGCGCCGTCGCCTGTTCAGCATCCCCGCAGGCTGGGGTGTGGTCGCCGTCGACAAGCACGTCATCCCGCTCGGGACCCGACTGTTCGTGGAGGGCTACGGCTACGCCGTGGCCGCCGATACCGGGCAGGCGATCCACGGCAACAAGATCGACGTCTGCTTCTGGGGCGCGACTCTCGGCGCCGCCACTCCGAGCGAGGCCTCCGCGGCGCAGGAAGCGGCCGCACGGTCGCTGGCCAGCCGCTGGGGCCGCAAGCGCGGGCTGTGCGTCACCATCCTCGGCGGCTGATCCTCTTGGCCACGTCCCGGTTCGCGACTCCCTCGGCGACCCGAGCGGTGCTCGAATCGCATGGCCTCGCGCTCAAGAAGTCCCTGGGCCAGCACTTCCTGGTCGACGGGAACATCGTTGGCAAGATCCTCGACCTGGCCGGCCTGACCCGTGACACGCCGGTGCTCGAGATCGGGCCCGGCATCGGCACGCTGACGGTCGCACTTTGTGCGGAGGCCGGAGCCGTGGTGGCGGTCGAGCGCGACACCGACCTGCTCCCCGCGCTCGATGACGTGGCGGCCGAGTGCGGCAACCTCACCGTAGTGCGCGCCGACGCGGTCAGCGTCGCACCAGACCTGCTCCTCACGCCGCTCGGGCCGCCGGTGGCGCTCGTGGCCAACCTTCCGTACGGGGTGGCCGCCACCGTGGTCCTGCGGTCGTTCGAGAAGATGCCTTCGATCGTCAGCGCCACCGTGATGGTGCAGGCCGAGGTCGCGCAGCGGATGGCGGCCGCGCCCGGCCGCAAGGACTACGGCGCGTACACCGTGAAGCTCCGCATGTTCGCGGAACCTTCGGGCAGCTTCGCGGTGCCTCGCACGTGCTTCATGCCGCCGCCCCGCGTGGACTCCACGGTGCTGCGCCTCGACCGGGTCATGCGGACCGAGTCGGATCAGCAGCGCAGGTCGGCGGTGACGCTCGTGGAGGCGGCGTTCTCGCAGCGCCGCAAGACGCTGCGCAACAGCGTCCTGGCCGCGACCGGCTGGGAAGGCGCCGTCTTCGACGATGCGCTCGCCAAGGCCGGCATCGACGGCAGGAGGCGCGCCGAGACTCTGAGCGTGGACGAGTTCTTCGCATTGGCTACGGCAGCGGCCGAGTATGGACTCAGTGATTGAAAAAACCGCCTCTGACCTGTATAATCTCTCAGAATCTGTGTACTGGAAGGGCGGTTTGGTGGAAACCATGAATCAGATCGAGGTCGTCGGCCGCATCCGGAGTGACCTTCAGTCGTTGATGGGTACGCGCATGCGGCTCCGCGCGAATATGGGCCGCTCCAAGATAGTCGAGCGCGAGGGCGTCCTCGAAGAGACGCACCCCAGCCTGTTCGTCGTCAAGGTCGAGGAGAAGCGCGAGCGCACCGCCCGCGTGTCCTACTCGTACGTCGACGTGCTCACCGGTACCGTGGAACTCACGCATCCCACCACGGGCGAGAGCGTCTTCCCCTGGCTGAACTAGCGGCGCTCCTGCTCACCTGATCGAGATCCGACGGGCGCGGTACCCCACTGATGGTGGCGGTGACCGCGCCCGATCACTAGGAAGTGACAGTCGCCGATGAGTTCTCTGATCGCGCCCGCCAAGCTCACGCTGTACCTCGCCGTCGGGCAGACCCGCCCCGACGGCTACCACGCGCTCGCCGTCGTGTTCTGCGCGCTCGAGGACGGCGACAGCGTCCACGTGGAGCCGGCGCCCCGTCTGTCGCTCGCCTGCGAGGCCGATGTGGGCGTCGCCGAGCAGGACAACCTGGCGTGGCGCGCAGCGGTCGCGATGGGGGACGCGTTCGGACGGTCGCCCGACTTCGCCGTCCGGATCGAGAAGCGCATCCCGGCAGGCGGAGGCCTCGGCGGCGGTAGCGGCGACGCGGCCGCGGTCATCGCGTCCATCGCCGCGTCGTGGGGCGTGGACCGCGACGATCCGCGCCTGGAGGCGGCCGCCCGCACGGTGGGCGCCGACGTCGCCTTCCCGCTGCGCGGGGGATGCGCTGTCTACGCGGGGCGCGGTGACGTGCTCAAGCGGACGCTGCCGGTGCCGCCGATACACCTGGCGGTGGTCTCGGCCGGCGAGCCGGTATCGACCGCGGCGGCGTACGAGGCGTTCGACGAGCAGCCGCGCCTCGCGGTCCCCGGCCCACGCAGCGTCACCGACGCGCTCGTTTTCCGCGACCCGGCGGCGCTGGGCGCGGCGCTCTTCAACAACATGACCGCTACGGCGTGCAGCCTCGCGCCGTCCGTCGCCGAGACCCTCTCGTTCGTGCAGTCGGCGGAGGCCTGTCTCGGTGCCGCGGTGGCCGGCAGCGGGTCGGCCGTGTTCGGCGTGTTCGCCGAGCCTGAGACGGCACAGGCGGCCGCGCAAGCCGCGGCCGCACGCGGCTGGTGGTCACTAGCCACGCGGCCGCGCGCGCGCGGGACGCTCGACGAGACGATGGGCGTTCGCGAACCCGCGCCGCCCCGGCATCCCCGGGGGCGATGACCGGCTCGGTGCCATTCGTCGGAAGCGTGCAGGGATGCGCCTTCCGGCGGCGAAACTCGCACGTGGGGGAACGGACCGCATGGGTGGATGCGTGCCAATGACGGGGGAGTGCGAACCGTGGAGGTCACCAAGGTCAGCCTGCGTGCCGTCGCGATGAACAAGGTCTGCGCCATCGCGAGTGTCGTGCTGGACGACGCGTTCGTCGTCCACGACTTGCGGGTCGTCAACGGCGAGAAGGGGCTGTTCGTGGCCATGCCTTCCCGGAAGCTGCCGAACGGCGACTTCCGGGACATATGCCACCCGATCAACGCCGAGGCGCGTCAGCATCTCCAGGATGCTGTCCTGAGCCAGTTCCAGAGCGACGGCGGCCTGGAGTACTTCCAGAGCCCCGAGGCGCTCTCAGCGGTCCACGTGGCGCCTGTCTTCGAGTGAGCGGCGCCTCGTTCCACGCGCCTGTGTCGGGAGCGTGACGGACGCTCCAGCCCGGCCGGTCCGGTGCGGGGCCTCTGGTACACTTCCCGCGTAGTCTTGGGGCGTGGCCAAGCGGTAAGGCAGGGGACTTTGGATCCCCTATTCGCAGGTTCGAATCCTGCCGCCCCAGCCACCTGACCTCAAGGCCCGGGCCGATCCACATGGCCCGCGTTGCACCACCGGTGATCAAGGAGTGCTGTTGAAGCAGGCCGCCGCTATCGTCCTCGCCGCAGGCGAAGGCACCCGGATGCGGTCCTCGCTCCCCAAGGTCGCACACGAGATCCTGGGCGTGCCTCTGGTCCGCTACGTGATCGACGCCGCGCGCGACGCCGGTGTCGCCCGGATCGTGACCGTGGTGGGCGCCCGCGCCGACGCCGTCGGTGCGCTCGCGAGTGACACCGAGATCGCCGTGCAAGCCGAGCGTCTGGGCACCGGCCACGCCGTGGCGAGCGCCCGAGCGGCTCTCGAAGGCTTCGCCGGGCCTGTGCTCGTGCTCGCGGGTGACGTGCCCCTGCTGCGGGCGGAGACGCTCGCACGCCTCTTGGAAGTGCAGGCAGGCACCGGGGCCGCGTGCGTCGTGCTGACGGCGCGCTTCCCCGATCCGACGGGGTATGGCCGCGTCATCCGCGGTGAGGGCGGGCAGGTGACCGGGATCGTCGAGCAGCGGGACCTGGGCGAAGCGAACCTCTCGTGCGGCGAGTGCAACGCGGGCGTCTACTGTTTCGACGCTGAGCGGATGTTCTCCGCGCTCGAGCGCGTGACGCCGCACAACGCCCAGGGCGAGTACTACCTTACCGACACGATCGCGATCCTGCGTTCCGACGGACTTGCCGTCGATACGGTCGCCCTCGA
The DNA here is from genome assembly GCA_036508875.1 of Coriobacteriia bacterium. GTDB lineage: Bacteria > Actinomycetota > Coriobacteriia > Anaerosomatales > PALSA-660 > PALSA-660. The sequence goes on from DATCGP010000068.1 coordinate 10,176, forward strand.
GAACGCCGACGAGGCGCACGGCATCAACACGCGGGTGCAGCTCGCCCACGCAGCGCGCCTCATGCAGCACCGGATCAACGTCGGCCACATGCTCGCCGGCGTGACGATGACGGACCCGTCTCTGGTGTGGATCGGCCCCAACGTCGTACTCGGCCGTGACGTGGTGATCGAGCCGATGTCGGAGCTCATCGGCGCGACCGAGGTCGCCGATGGGGCGCGGATCGGTCCGAGCACACGGATGCGCGACAGCTACGTCGGCGCCGGCGCGGTGGTCGAACAGTCGATCGTGCGAGAGGCGCGGATCGGCGAACGCGCGAGCGTGGGTCCGAACGCGTACCTCCGTCCGGGGACCGTCCTGGGTGCCGGCTCCAAGGCAGGTTCCTTCGTCGAGGTGAAGAACTCGACGATCGGGGAAGGTTCCAAGGTGCCGCACCTGTCCTACGTGGGCGATGCGACGCTCGGCACAGGCGTCAATGTGGGAGCCGGGTCAATCACCTGCAACTACGACGGGCATGCGAAGAACCGGACCGTCATCGGCGACGACGCCTTCATCGGTTCGGCTACGATGCTGGTGGCGCCGGTGGAGATCGGCGAAGGTGCGATGACCGCCGCTGGCAGCGCGATCTCGAAGGACGTGCCCGCGGGCGCCCTCGGGATCGAGCGGGCGCAGCAGCGCAACATCGAGGGCTGGAGAGCACGGCGTAACGCGGAGACCGGCGAGTAGCGAAAGGGCGCGAGAGGCTCAAGATGGGCGAAACGAGCAAGCGAATGATGGTCTTCACCGGAACAGCGAACCCGGAGCTCGCGGACGGGATCGCGGCGCATCTCGGCATCGAGCTCGGCAAGGTCAAGATCCGCCGTTTCGCCAATGGCGAGATCTACGTCCGCTACCTCGAGAGCGTTCGCGGGGCCGACGTGTTCATCGTCCAATCGATGTCGTCACCGGTCAACGCCGCGCTGATGGAGCTTCTGATCATGACCGACGCGGCGAGGCGCGCGTCGGCCCGCAGCATCACCGCCGTGATCACCCACTACGGCTACGCTCGCCAGGACAAGAAGTCCGCCGCCCGCGAGCCGATCACAGCCAAGCTCGTCGCCGACCTCATCACGGTCGCCGGCGTGGACCGGGTCATCACGATGGACCTGCACCAGGGCCAGATACAGGGCTTCTTCAACACGCCGGTCAACCACCTGACCGCGCTGCCGATCATCGCCAGCTACTTCGAGGACATGCACCTGACCGACTGTTGCGTGGTCTCCCCGGACGTCGGCCGCGTCAAGATGTGCAAGAAGCTCGCGGACATGCTCGGCGCGAGCCTCGCGATAATGCACAAGGGCCGCCCAGAGCACAACGTGGCTGAGATCACGCACGTGATCGGCGAGGTCGCCGGCAAGACCTGCATCGTGGCCGACGACATGATCGACACGGCGGGCTCCATCACGGCCGGTGCGAGCGCGCTCATCGCGGCAGGCGCCAAAGAGGTCTATGTCGCCGCGACGCACGGCATCTTCTCGCCGCCGGCGTTCGAGCGGATCTCCGACTCGCCGATCGTGGAAGTCGTGGTCACGAACACGCTTCCGGTGCCGGAAGAGCATCGCACCGGCAAGCTCCACGTGCTGAGTGTCGCCCCTCTATTCGCACATGCCATCCAAAACGTCTACGATGACGAGTCCGTGTCCGAACTCTTCGACCCAGATTTCCAGTAGCGCTGCCTGTTTCGCGAGGCGCTCAGACGAAAGGAACGTGGCAAGAAAGATGGCCGAGAACATCCTGATGAACGCCGCCACGCGTGAGACCGTGGGAAAGGCGAACCGTCACCTCGACACGACACTGCTGGCCGGAGTCGTCTACGGGACGGCCCTGAAGTCGCGCGCGGTGTCCGTCGACCGGCACGCCTTCGAGCAGGTGCTCACGCACGAAGGCAACATCGCATCCAAGCTCATCGATCTCGTGATC
>DATCGP010000069.1:0-3214 GCA_036508875.1 Coriobacteriia bacterium
CGCCTCCACGTCTCCGGCGCATCGAGCGCCTGGCGTTCCCACACGGCTCCCGGCTCGTCCTCGAGGTGCCCGAGCAGGATGCGCATGCCGTGACGCGCCTCGTCGGGATCGTCCACGAGCGACATGCGCCCCGTGAGGACGCGTCTCATGTGGTAGCGGGGCATCCGGCTTCTCCATGTGGTGTCGTGGCCCTAGATCCCGACCGACTCGCGGAACGAGTGGATCTCGCGGCGCGCGACCGGGATGTGCGTCTCGTCGCGGTCTGTCGCGACGACCACGTACCCGCCGTCGGCGCGCAGGATCTCCTTGATGCAGTTCAGGTTGATGATGTAGCTGCGGTGGATCCGGTGGAAGTTCTCCCGCAGCAGCCGCTTCTCGATCTCGCCCAGGGTCTGGTCCACCAGGTACTGGTTCTCGTAGGTGTGCACGTAGGTGGACTTGTTCTTGGCCGAGATGTAGATGATGTCGTCAATCGAGAGCAGCACGGTCCGTCCGCCCTTGCGCACGGCGATCTTGCGGAACTCGCCCTCGCCGCCGCCCGCGTCGCCGCCGCGCAGGCGCGTGCTCACGAGGGAACGCACGCGCGCGGACAGCTCCAAGATGTTGAAGGGCTTTGTGACGTACTGCTGCACACCCTGCTTGAAGGCAAGGATCTTCGCGAGGTCCTGCGTCTTGGCGGTCAGCATGATGACCGGGATGTCGGCGGTGGCGGGGTTGGTGCGGATCTCCATCAGCGCCATCCAGCCGTCCACGCGCGGCATCATGATGTCGAGCAGGATGACGTCCACCGGTTCGTGGTGCAGCACGTCGAGCGCCTCGGCGCCGTCGCCCGCAGAGAGCACGTGCATCCCATCCGTCTCGAGACCGAGGCGGATCATCTCTACTATCGACGGGTCGTCGTCAACGACCAGCACGTTGAGGTTCGGCTCCATGGCGTCCTCCAGCGGGAGAGAAAACGGCCTGTACGGTAGACCGCGCCGTTCATCCGCATTATAGCCGAACGGTCGGCGAACGAATCGCGACCGTTCGGCCCCGTTTGATTTCCGTTTGTTGCCAGAACCGGTGCGCTAGGGGCGAAGCCACTCGTCCATCGCGCGAGCCGCGTCCTTACCGGCGCCCATCGCGCGGATGACCGTGGCCGACCCGGTGACGATGTCGCCGCCCGCGTACACGCCGGGCAGGTTCGTGGCGCCGGTCTCGTCCGCGATGATGTAGCCGCGCTTGTTCAACGCGAGCGTCGGGGCCGCTTTCGCCAGAAGCGGGTTCGCGCGCGTGCCGAGCGCCATGATCACCGTGTCGCATTCGAGGTCGAACTCGGAGCCTGCGATGCAGCTCGGCGCGCGGCGGCCCGACTCGTCCGGCTCGCCCAGCTCCATGCGGGTGACCCGCATCGCCGTGACGAACCCGTCGCGCCCGAACACTTCCTGCGGCGAGCACAGCATCAGGAACTCGACGCCCTCCTGCCTCGCGTGGTGCACCTCTTCGTGGCGTGCGGGCATCTCCGCTTCGGTGCGCCGGTACACGAGCGTGACTTTCCCGGCGCCCAGCCGCAGCGCGGTGCGCGCTGCGTCCATCGCAACGTTGCCGCCGCCGACCACCGCCACCGAGCGCCCGCGCCAGATCGGCGTGTCCGCGCGCGGGAAGTCGTAGGCGCGCATCAGGTTCACACGCGTCAGGAACTCGTTGGAGGAATACACGCCGTTGAGGTTCTCGCCCGGGATGCCGGAGAAGATCGGCAGCCCCGCGCCGGAACCGATGAACACCGCGTCGAACCCCTCGGCGCCCATGAGGTCGTCCACGGTGTAGGTCGTCCCGATGACCGCGTCGGTGACTATCCGCACGCCGATCTCGGAGAGCATGTCGATCTCGGCCTGCACCAGCGCCTTGGGGAGCCGGAACTCGGGGATCCCGTAGACGAGCACGCCGCCCGGGACGTGCAGCGACTCGAAGACGGTGACCTCGTGCCCGCGCATCGCGAGTTCGCCCGCGCACGCGAGACCGGCCGGGCCGGAGCCCACGACCGCGCAGCGCTTCCCGCTCTTGGCCTGCAGCGGTGGGCGGCATCGGTCGCCAGGCTGCCGCGCCAGGTCGAAGTCGCCGAGGTAGCGTTCGAGCCGCCCGATCGCGATCGGCTGACCGGTGCGGTTGAGCACGCAGGCAAGCTCGCACTGCTCCTCCTGCGGGCAGACTCGCCCGCAGGCCGACGGCAGCGCGTTGCGCGACTTGAGGACCTTCACGCCGCCGCACTCGTCGCCGTCGATGATGTGCGCGATGAACGATTTGATGTTGATGTGGACCGGACATCCGTCGATGCACAGCGGACGCGCGCACTGCAGGCAGCGCATCGCCTCCGTGTGCGCCTCCTCCGCGTCGTAGCCCAGACCCACCTCGGCGAACGACGCGACGCGCTCGAGCGGGTCGCTCTCCCGCATCGGGGTGCGCGGGCCCTTCACCGGGCGGTGCCGCCGCTTGACCGCATCGCGCGGGAGGCCTGGCGCGGGCGATCCCACGTTGTCGTCTACCGGCCGCATGAGCACCCCTTGCTGTACTCGGCGTCAGCCAGACGCTCGTCGTCGACGTAGACGCGCTGCCGGCTCATCAGTTCCTCGAAGTCCACGAGGTGTCCGTCGAAGTCTGGCCCGTCGACGCAGCCGAACTTCATGACGCCACCGACGCTCACGCGGCAGGCGCCGCACATGCCGGTGCCGTCCACCATGATCGGGTTGAGTGAGACGACCGTGGGGACTGCGAAGTCACGGGTGGTGGCCGCGCAGAACTTCATCATGATCGCGGGGCCGATCGCCATCACGTGATCGATCGACCCTGCCTCGCACATCTCCTTCAGCGGCGCGGTCACGAGTCCGTGGCGGCCGGCCGACCCGTCGTCGGTCATGACGACGAGCTCCTTGAGCGGCAGGGCCCGGAACTCGTCCTCAAGTATCAGCAGCTCGGAGTTTCGGGCGCCCAGGATGACGGTCACCTCGTCGCCCGCCGCGCACATCGCCCGCGCCACCGGGTACGCCACCGCCGCGCCCACGCCGCCGCCCACGACCGCGACCCGCCCGAGGCCGCCCACGTGCGTCGGCACGCCCAACGGCCCGACGACGTCTGCGAGGAAGTCGCCCGCGGCGAGGTGCGTGAGCTTGTGGGTGGTCAGCCCCACGCGCATGAAGATGAAGCGGATCCAACCCTCGTCCGCGGACCAGTCCGAGAA
>DATCGP010000070.1:0-3382 GCA_036508875.1 Coriobacteriia bacterium
CGCCTCCACGTCTCCGGCGCATCGAGCGCCTGGCGTTCCCACACGGCTCCCGGCTCGTCCTCGAGGTGCCCGAGCAGGATGCGCATGCCGTGACGCGCCTCGTCGGGATCGTCCACGAGCGACATGCGCCCCGTGAGGACGACCGACTCGTACAGGTGACGGCACTCGCCGATCTGATAGCCACCGTCGATGATCACCGTGGCGCAGACACGCGGGTCTGCCGCCAGCGCGTCGAGCTTCCGGCCAGAAGGAGCGAGGTGGAAGTACAGCGCATTGCGCTCCTCGTCGTAGCCGTAGGACAGGGTAACGAGGTAGGGCTCGCCCTCCTGGCACATCGCGATCGTGGCGAAGGTGCCGCGCAGAAGGATCGAGTCGAGCCGGACGGGGTCGGTGATCTGACGGTCGACGCGTCTCATGTGGTAGCGGGGCGTCCGGCTTCTCCATGTGGTGTCGTGGCTGGTGAGTGACCGTACAATGGGGCGGATGCAGCGTACCGCACCGCACAGGGACGAAGGAGGCGCGAGGTGGCCGTTCCCATCACACCGATCAAGGTCGGCGACGTCGTGCGCCTCAAGAAGCCGCACCCCTGCGGCGCGAACGAGTGGGAGATCACCAAGCTCGGGATGGACATCGGCCTGATGTGCGTCGGCTGCGACCGGAGTGTCCGCCTGCTGCGCGCCGAGTTCGACCGAAGGTTCCGCGGGTTTGTTCGCCGCGCTGACGACACCCCGCCGGCCTCGGACGAGTGACCTGAGGCGTCGCCCGTGACCCGCTTCGCCCGCTGGTCGCTTAGACGGCCGAGCCTGTAGTCTCGGCCTACGCTCCCAACGCTCGCTGCGCGGCCCCCGCGCGACGCTGCTGACTACGCGCCCTTCCGGTCGAAGCCGGGGGGATCCATACCGAGCTGCCAGACCTCGTCGGGCTTCGGGATCTTGGTCAGCTGCACGTGGGTGTGGTTGCCGCCCTCGGTGGTGTAGGTCCGGAGTTGCAGACCCGACACGGTCGACGCGAGATCCCGGACGCTCGCGACGCGCGTCACACCGGCGACCACCCTGTCTCCCTCGGCGACCAAGGGGTCCGTGACGTGCAGGATGATCAGGTCGACGTCGTTCCACGCGTCCGGCTTGATCTGGATCTCGTAGTCCGGGTACTTCTTGTAGAGCTTGTAGGACCGGACCCGCATGACGGTGCCGGTCAGCGGGGCGAAGACGGGGGTGCCGGGCGGCGACCCGCAATCGAGGCAGCTGTCCATCTTGCCGCCGACGTTCGTGCGCCATACCTCGAGCGCCCATCCGGTCCATATGCCGTCCGCATCAGCCTGCGGACCGGTCCGCGCGGGCTGCGGCGTCCCGCTCTTGCGCTCGGCGTCGGTCGCGGTCTTGGCGGCGGCCGTGCTGTGGATCGGGACCAGCGGGGTCATCTTGTAGGTGTCGTTGTACGACGACTGGTGGAAGGCGACCACGGTGATCGCCGAGGCGGGCACCGGCAGGAGCAGCTGCGTCCCCCTGAACGACGCGAACGCGGGGGTCGGGGCGGCGGCTTCCGGCGCGGCGGCGGTCGCGACCGCCGACCACACCGCAGCCACCGGCGACGCGCTCCCGCGCGGCGCCATGGCGGCGATCCCCGCGGCGGCAGCCACCAGCACGATCAGGCCGACCAAGAACGGGAGAGGATGTGGTCGGGCCCGCCGTCGCCGGACCGCGCCCCTCGGCTGTGCGCTGACCAGGGCCTCGCGGGCGCGGGCCTCACGCGGGGACTCCCGCGTGGATCGGGGGCCCGGGCGCCTCTCGTCGGCGCGCCGGGTGCGGTCTGTTCTGGTCACGCGGAAACCCTAGCACGCCGCGGTCTCGCGCGCAGGCGCCCTCGCGCTCGCGCTCGCGTGGAGAAACCGTGTAGCAGAGGCACCCTTCGTGTAAGATTCGTTCACGCTCAGGGGAGCGGATCGCGGAGTAGCCAACGCGCCGGGGAGGTTGCGTGGAGAAGCTCGAGAGAGTGCTCGCCGTGGAGGAAGAGGCGCGGAACGCCGTCGCCCACGCCGCTGACGAAGCCGCCGCCATCCGGGCCGCCGCACTCGAGGAGGCTCGCACCCTCGAGTCCGACGCGGCCATCGCATCCGCGGCCGCTGTCAAGGCGCAGGCCGACAGCATCATGGCGGTCGCGCGCGCCGAGGCCGACAGGCTGACAGCCGAGGCCGACTCCGCTCGCGCCGCCGCCGCCGAGATCGCTCGCAAGCGGCTCGACTCGGTGGTCGCCACCCTCGCCGCACGGTTCGAGGAGTAGGCACAGTGGCCGTAGCCCCGATGCGCCGCGTGGAGGTCGTCGGGTACGCGCCCGTACTCGAGGACGTCCTCGACGCACTCCAGCGGGCGGGCGCGATGCAGGTCGAGCCCGCACCCGAAGGGATGGACACCCATGAGCTCGCGCAGGGCAGCGACCGCCTTCGCCGACTCGAGGAGCTCGCAGCCGACGCGAAGTTCGTCCACGACCTGCTCGGCCGTCATCACAAGTCGACGCAGCCGTTCGGCGCGTTCGTGTCCGAGAAGTTCCACGTAGGTCTGGACGAGTTCGCCACGCTCGACGTGGAAGGCGAGCTGCTGCCGATCTACGAGCTGTGCGACGCGCTCGCCGACCGCATCGCCTCCGCCAAGCGGGAGAAGGCCCGCCTCGAGGCGCTGGTCGCGGAGCTCGAACCCTGGGAGGGCGTGCACCTGCAGATCTCCCGCTGGAAGGGCACGCAGCACGTCGTGCTCATCGCCGGCACGGTGCCCGGCTCTGATGGCCCGAAGATCCGGCAGGCGCTCCGCGACGCGGTGCCACTCGCGTCCGTCGCCGAGTACGGCCACCACGGCGCGACCCAGGCGTGGATCGTGCTCGTCCACAAGTCGGCCGCGGCCGAAGCCCGCTCGGTCTTGAACGCGTCGAAGTTCAAGCAGGTCACGTTCCCGGGCCTCGAGAACTACCCTGCCGAGGAGGCCTCGCACGCGCGGGGCCACATCGCGGAGCTCACCGCACAGATCGCCGAGGCGGAGATCGAGCTCGAACAGGTATCGCGCGACCACTACGATCAGGCGGTCGCCCTCGTCGAAGCGGTGGAAGGCGAGCTCTTCGCCGCCAGGACGCTCGGGCAGTTCGGCCGCACGGAGCGGGCGTTCGTGGTCACCGGCTGGGTGCGCGCGTCGCGGGGCGACGAGCTGACCGCGGCTCTTGCGCCGTGGGCTGACGACCTCGACGTCACCCTCCGCGAGCCCACGGAGGACGAGGACCCGCCGGTCGAGCTCAACAACGCGAAGTGGCTCAAGCCGTTCGAGGTCCTGACCGACCTCTATGGTCGGCCGGGCTATCGGGAGATCGACCCGACGCCCCTGCTCGCGCCGTTCTTCCT
>DATCGP010000071.1:0-4125 GCA_036508875.1 Coriobacteriia bacterium
TAGATGACGGCGTTGCCCTGCGCCTTGTCGCGCCCGACCTCGCGCACGAGGCCCTTCTCCACGAGCGAGGAGATGACCGCCTCGGAGTTGACGCCGCGCACCGCGTTGACGCCCTGGCGCGTGACCGGCTGGTGGTACGCGACGACCGCCAGCGCCTCGAGCGCGGCCTGCGACAGTCGCCTCGCGTCCCACGACAGCACCATCCGCTCGATCACCGGGTGGAACGCCGGGTGCGTGTACAGCCGCCACCCGCCGGCGACCTCGCGCAGCTGGAACCCGCGCTCGTCGCGCGCGTACTCCTGCGCGATCTCGTCGAACGTCGAGATGACGTCGGTCTCCGGCACCTCCAGCAGCTTCGCCACGCGCGCTGCCGGAAGCGGCTCGTCGGTCACGAACAGCAGCGCCTCAAGCGTTCCTCGAAGCACGCGATCAGCCATCGGAATCCCCACCCTCATGCTCGCTCACGACCATGTCGCCGAACAGCGCGTCTTGGGTCACGTCGATGACCCCGCGCTTGTAGAGTTCCAGCACCGCGAGGAACGTGACCACGATGATCTCGTTCGTCGCGCCCTCCGCGATCAGCTCCGAGAACCGGACGCGCTTCGACCCGGCCACGCTGCGCCGCACCGACTCCATGTGCAGCTCGAGCGGGATCGGCATCGACGCGATGTGCTCGGCCTGCAGCAGGAAGATCTCGCGCCGGTTGTCGAGGCCCGAGCACAGAACGGCGAGCCCGCGCAGCGTCATCCCCTCGAGGTAGTCCGGCATCAGCGTCAGGAACGGCTCTTCCAGGCCGGCCGCGCGCGAGTGCATGCGGCCCTCGGACTCCAGCCGGTTCGCCAGCTCGCCGGCGGCGTTCTTGAACTGCTTGTAGGCCAGGAGCCGCTCCACGAGCAGCGCGCGGGCCTCTTCCGGCGACAGGTCGTCGTACTCGTCCAGCTCGGCGTCTTCTTCGCCCGGGAACAGCGCCGCGGACTTGATCTCCAGCAGCGTGGCCGCCACGAGAAGGAAGTCGCTCGCCACATCCAGGTCCAGGTCCTTCATCGCCTCGATGTGCACGCAGAACTCGTCGGCGATCTCGGCGACCGGGATGTCGCGGATGTCGAGCTTCTGCCGGCCCACCAGGTGCAGCAGCAGGTCGAAGGGACCTTCGAAGATGTCGGTCTTGACCTTGTAGGCGGCCATAGTCGGGTGCGCTGCGCCCCTACTCGGACGGGTCGACGTGCGTGAGGCGTCGCACGTTGTCGATGACCTCGCGCGTGACCGGGCGCGCCCGCTCGGCGCCGGCGGCGAGCACTTCCCAGGCATATCCCGGGCGGGCGGCCAGCTCCTCGCGCCTCTCTCGGAACGGGCGCAGGTACTCCGAAAGCTCCTCGATCAGCGCCCTCTTGTGCGCCACGCAGCCGCACCCGGCGCTACGGCAGCACTCGTCCCACACTCCGATCTCGGCCGCGTCGCTCGCGATCAGCTTGTGGATCTGGTGCAGCGGGCAGATGTCGGGGTCGCCCGAGTCGGTCTTCAGCTTGCGCGCCGGGTCGGTGATCATCGACATGACCTTGATGCGGATCTCGTCCGGCGAGTCCGAGATGAAGATCGCGTTGCCGTAGCTCTTCGACATCTTGCGGCCGTCGAGCCCGGGCACGCGTGCCCCGGTCTTCGCGATGAGCGCCGCCGGCTCGATGAGGTAGCCCTTGCCGTCCGCGCCGCCGCCGTAGACGTTGTTGAACCGGCGCACGATCTCGCGCGTGAGCTCCACGTGCGGCAGCTGGTCCTCGCCCACCGGCACCAGGTCCGCGTTCACGATCGTGATGTCGGCGGCCTGCAGCAGCGGGTACTCGAAGAAGCCTACGTTGCCGAGGTCCTTGTCGGTGATCTGATCGCGCTGCTCCTTGTAGGAAGGCACGCGCTCGAGCCAGCTCATCGGCGTGACCATCGTGAAGTAGAGAGCGAGCTCCGCCACCTCCGGCACGTCCGACTGGCGGTAGATCGTGCACTTCTCCGGATCGAGTCCGGCCGCAAGCCAGTCGAGCACCTGCTCCTCGGTGTAGCGCCGGATCTCGTGGGTGTCGGCCCACATCGTGGTCATCGCGTGCCAGTCGGCGACGAAGTAGAACGCGTCGTAGTCCTCCTGGAGCGCGAGCATGTTCTGGAGATTGCCGAACCAGTGCCCCAGGTGGAGCTTGCCGGTGGGACGGTACCCGGTCAGGATGCGCTTGCGTGCTGCCATGTGGTGTTACGCGGCCTTCTTATCGGTGCGGTGTTCGGTCCGGCCGATTCTACCGTACCGGGGCGGGGAATCCTCTATGTGCACGCACCCTACGATGCCGGAGGTCCCGCACTCATGAACACCATCGACAGAGACACCCTGTTCCGCCTCGCCGACCGCGCCGCGTGGCCGTCGGCTTCCCTCTACCTGCCGGTCGACCACACCGGCATCCACACGGACGCCGACCGCATCCGGCTCCGCAATCTGGCGAAGAAGGCCTACGAGCGGCTGGGCGCCGACGGCTTGCGCGAGACCGAGGCCGAAGCGATGGTCGGCGGCGCGATGGCGCTGGGTTCCGACGATTCCGCCTGGACAGGCGGCCCCTCCGGGCTGGCGCTGTTCGTCACGCCCGAAGGCACCGAGACGCTGTGGCTCGACGTGACGATGCCCGAGCTCGTCGTCGTGGGCGACCGGTTCTACCTGCGCCCGATCTACCCCGCCTACGCGGGCGAGCGGAAGGCCTGGGCGCTCGCCCTCGATTCCAACAAGACGCGCCTGTTCCATTTCGACCCGACCTCGATCGAGGAGGTGGCGCTGCCCAAGGGCACGCAGGTGTCGCTGACCGCCGATCTGGACGGCAACCAGCACGAGGAGTCGCTCCAGTTCCACACGATCCCCGGGGCGACACCTGAGGGTGCGCAGGGGGTCAACTCGGCCATGTTCAACGGCCACGGCGGCGAGAAGGACTTCGACAAGGTGGAGCGGGGCCAGTTCCTGCTGCAGCTCGCGAACGGGGTGCTGGAGGTCATCGGCGCCGAGAGCGCCGAGCCGCTCGTGCTCCTGGGCGTCAGCAACATGATCGACGAGTTCCGCGCGGCGTCGCACTACACCCACATCGCGGGTGAGGCGGTCCACGGCGCCACCGACCAGCTCTCCCCCGCTGATGTGCAGCGCAGGGCACTGGCGGTCCTGATGCCCGCGATGCAGGCCGAGGCGGATGCCGCGCTCGAGGAGTACCGGAAGCTGGCGGGCACCGGCAAGACCTCGAGCGACGCCGCCGAGATCGTGGCAGCCGCCGCCAGCGGACGCGTCAAGACGCTCATCATGGACGACTCGTCAGGCCCGTGGGGCTGGTTCGACCGCGCGACGTTCGAGGTCACGCACCTGTGCCAGATCGAGCCGCGCATGCTGCGCGACACCATGGACGCGGCGAGCGACCCGGACATGTTCGAATGCGGATGGGACCTCATCGACCTCGCGGCCGCGGAGACCGCCCGGCACCGGGGAACGGTGCTCGCCTACCGGGGCGAGGCCTCGCCCATCACCGGCGCGGTGGCGGTGTTCCGGTACTAGCGGCTCGATCGCCCATCGAGCTCGTACCGTAGACGGGCAGTGCGGCGGGCCAGCGCACGGGTCGGGAGCCGATCGGACGTGGGACGGATGCCCCTCGTACTGTTGGCCTCGATAGCTGGCGACCCGCGTTCGGAGCGAGTTATACTATGGGTATGAAGACAGCTGTTTCGATACCGGATGACCTGTTCGCCGAAGCCGACGCGCTCGCCAGGCGGCAGCGACGTTCTCGCAGCGGACTGTACGCGCGCGCCCTTCGCGAGTACGTCGACCGGCACTCCCCCGACAGCATCACCGCCGCGCTCAACGCCGCGTGCGACGAGGGATTCGGTGAGTTCGACCCCTTCGTCGAGGCAGCGACGCGCGAGGTCTGGAAGAACAACCCGTGGTGATCTCTCAGGGCGATGTCTGGTGGGCCGCTCTTCCCGATCCGATCGGCTCCGAAGCCGGCTACCGGCGCCCTGTAGTCATCGTGCAGAGCGACCCGTTCAACCAGAGTCTGCTGGCGACCGCGGTGTGCGTGCCGTTGACGGGCAATCTGCGAACGGCCGGCGTGCCGGGTAATGTGA
>DATCGP010000072.1:0-8865 GCA_036508875.1 Coriobacteriia bacterium
TATAGGGCACAACCAGCCTCCCGGGCTTGGGAACAGGGCGGCCGCCCGACTTGCAGCGGCGGGTCCTGGCGTCCGGCGCCAGGGGAGCGAAAGGGTCGTGAGAACAGGAACACAGTATAGCGGAATCCGGCATGGTCGTGCCGCGCACAGGCGCTGTCGCGTCGGGCGGCATGCTCAGAAGCGGTACCATCGCCGGTGAGCGAAGGGCGGTGGGTGTGAGCGCGAGGATACCTCCGGGGCGCGGTCAGGAGTCGGCGTGGGACTACCCGCGGCCGCCGCGTGTGGATCCCTCTGCGAGGCACATCGCCGTCATGTTCGGGGGCGTCGCCGTGGCCGATACGCGGGAAGCGATGCGGCTTCTGGAGACGGCGAACCCGCCGGTCTACTACATCCCGCCCCAGCATGTGCGGCTCGAGCTCATGACACTGAACGCCCGGCACACACAGAGCGAGACGCTCGGGCGGGCGACCTACTACGACCTGGCGCTGGATGGGCGCGTCGTCCGCAACGCCGCCTGGGTCTACACCGATCCGCTGCCGGGCTATGAGGCCCTCCGCGGGCGCATCGCGTTTCACGCCGGACGCGTCGATGAGGCGTTCGTCGACGGGGAGCGCGTGACGCCCCAGCCGGGGAGTTTCGGGGGCGGTTGGATCACGAGTGACGTCGTGGGACCGTTCAAGGGCGAACCGGGGAGCTGGGACTGGTAGCCCGTGAAGCTCCGCCAGGCCGGTCCGCCCAAACCGCGGTCAGTGGTGCAGAGCGGCGTTGCCCCAGGGCCCGTGCGCCGCTCGCGCAGGTGCGCGGACCCGGTGGCGCAGACCCACAACGAAGCCGTCGACGCCCGCGACCGTGTCGATCACGAGCATCCCGAGGATCATGACGACGCCGACGAACGAGCATCCCGAGGATCATGACGACGCCGACGAGAAGGATCCCTATCGTCGGCACAAGGATGAGGATCGCGAAGAACGTCTCCATCGCGCTCGCCCCCTGAGGGCTGGCGGGCACGGCGTGTCGGGCGCGTCGCACCCGTGACTGTCTCCCGGCCTCGCGAACGCCGCGCAGGCCATGTGACGAGCGGGAAACCGTGTCCGACGGCTAAGCCCACATCGCGCGCAGGCGGCTCTTGATCGCGGTGCCGCTCACGGCAGGGTCTGCCGGCTCGTCGGCCTCGGAGCCGGTGCGCGTCCCGCCCGGCTCGTCCCGGAACGCCTCGCGGCAGCTCCCATCGACGAACCGCGTGATCTGCGCGTAGCCGTGCGCATCGGTGTGGTTCCAGGGGCTCTTGTAGTAGCGGAGAGGGAAGCACAGGTAGAGCCAGTCCTTGGCGCGGGTGCACGCGACGTAGAAGAGCCGCCGCTCCTCCTCGATCTCCTCCACCGAACCGGTGGACATGTCCGACGGCATGTTCCCGTCGGCGGCGTGGATGAGGAAGACCGCGTCCCACTCGAGCCCCTTGGCGGAGTGCATCGTCGACAGGATGAGGTAGTCCTCGTCCAGCACCGGCGGGCCGGCGAGTTCCTCGGCCCAGGCCGGCGGGTCGAGCGCCATGTCCGCCAGCAGCGTCAGCCGGTCGTCGAAGCGAGCCGCGAGGCGCTCGATCTGTTCGAGGTCGCGCAGCCGCGCGGTGGCGTTGTCGTAGCGGCGTTCCAGCAGGGGCGCGTAGACCTCGCGGGCGGCGTGCACCTGAGCCCCGAGGTCCATCGCATCCGGCCGCGTGAGATCGATCATGAGCGGCACGAACGAACCCCACGCGACCTTCGCGGCCGGTGCAGGCGTGGGCAGGTCCGCCCACGCGAGGAAGTCGCCACCCGCTTCCGCCAGGGTCTCCATGAGGCGCTGCGCCGTCGCGGGGCCCACTCCGGGGAGCAGCGTCAGCACGCGAAGGCCCGCGGAGAGGTCGCGCGGGTTCTCCGCGAGGCGCAGGATCGCGCCCAGGTCCTTCACATGTGCGGTCTCGGTGAACTTAAGGCCGCCGTACTTCTTGTACGGGATGTTGCGGCGCTGCAGCTCGAGCTCGAGCTGCAACGAGTGGTGCGTCGCCCGGGACAGCACCGCCTGATGTTTGAGCAGCACGCCGGACTCGCGCAGCTCCAGCACCCGGCGGATTACGAAGTCGGTCTGTTCGTCCTCATCGGTGCAGGTCACGACCGTAGGACGCTCGCCGCCCTCGCGCGCCGTCCACAGCTCCTTGTCGTGGCGTTCGGCGGCCGCCGCGATCACGCGGTTGGTCGCCTCCAGGATCGGTTGCGTCGAGCGGTAGTTCTGCTCCAGCGGCATGACATCCACGCCGGGGAACAGGTCGGGGAAGTCGAGGATATTGCGCACGTCGGCCGCCCGGAACGAGTAGATCGATTGCGCGTCGTCGCCGACCACCGTCACGCCGGTGCCATCGGGCCGAAGCAGCGCGAGGATCCGCGCCTGCAGCGCGTTCGTGTCCTGGTACTCGTCCACGAGCACGTAGTCGAAGCGCTTGCGCACCTCGGCGCCCGCCGCGGGGTCCTCCATGAGTCCGAGCCAGTACAGAAGGATGTCGTCGTAGTCGAGCACGCTGGTTGCGAGCTTGCGCTCGACGTACTCCGCGCACAGCCGCTGGAGGTCCTCCTCATGCTCGAGGCACCACGGGAAGGCGGAGCGCAGCACGTCAGCGAGCGGCTTCTGCGAGTTCACGCAGCGGCTGTAGATGTCCATGCAGGTCCCCTTCTGTGGGAACCTGCGGTCGGTGCGAGCGAGACCCATCTGCGCGCGGACGGCGCCCATCAGGTCTTCGGAGTCGCCGCGGTCCATGATCGTGAAACCGGGGTTGACGTCGATCGACATCCCGTGGAGCCGCAGCAGGCGCGTCCCGATCGCGTGGAACGTCCCGCCCCAGACCGCTTCGCCGCCCGGGCCGCGCACCGCATCCCCGCGCAGGCGGCGCAGCAGCCCGTCGACCCGGCGAGTCATCTCCTGCGCGGCGCGTCTGGTGAACGTCAGCAGCAGCACGCGCCGCGGGTCCACGCCGTTGGAGAGGTGGAACGCGACGCGCGCCGCCAGCGTGGTGGTCTTGCCGGTGCCGGCGCCGGCCACGATCAGCAGCGGCGCGTCCCCGTGGGTCGCGGCCGCGTACTGTGCGCTGTTGAGGTCGGCGAGCACGTCGCCGATCGTGGGAGTGGTGCGCTCGGCTGTTTCCACCGGTGCCTCCGTCGTGAGCATGGGAGCGAACACGTGTTCGATTCTATGCGAACGGACGTTCGGAGGCAACGCGACGAGGGTCGAACGGCGGGGACCCCTGAGCGCTAGCCCCGCCGCGTGAAGACGCGACCGCGCAGGGTGGTGAGCTGACCGGACACGCGTCGTGTGACCGAGATCGGGCTCCCGCGGCGGGGCGAGGGCTGCTCGGCAACGAGCTCGGCATACAGGCCCGAGAGGCGCTCGGCCATCAGATCGATCGAGAGCGCCTGGGACCGCTCGCGCGAGGCCGCGCCCATGGAGGCGCGCAACTCGGGATCGGACAGCACCCGGTCGGCCGCGGCGGCGAGCTCCACCGGCAGCTCCGGGGTCAGGAAGCCGTTCACGCCGTCGGTCACGGCGTCGCCGACCGCGAGGTCCTGCACGGCCACCACGGGCAGCCCCGACGCCATCGCCTCGGCGACGACCAGGCCCTGGGTCTCCGACAGCGAGGCGAAGAAGAACGCGTCGGAGGCCGCGTATGCGGCGGCGACCTCCGCACCCTGCAGGTATCCGGTGAACGTGACCCGGTCACCCACGCCGAGGGCGGCGATGTGCGCCTCGAGGTCCGCGCGGTATGGGCCGTTGCCCACTATCATCAGCCGCGCGCCGAGGGTCCTGACCCGTGCGATCGCCTCGACGAGCAGGTCCAGGTTCTTCTCGAGCCCGATCCGCCCGACGAACGTGAGCAAGTGGTCGCCGTCCGGGATGCCGAACCGTCGCCGCAGCGTGGCGACCGCGTCGGTGTCGATGGTAGCGAAGCGGGAGCTGTCGACGCCGGTCGGCAGCAGCTCCACCCGTGAGGTCACGCCCCACTCCGCGAGCGCCTTCTCGATCTTGGTGGACGGTGCGAGGACCATGTCGCACTGGTCGCAGAAGTCCCGGGACAGGCGCTCGGCCATCGCGCGGGTGAACCGCGTCTCCCACACGTAGTGCACGTACTCGGGATAGAGCGTGTGGTAGGTGTGCACGTAGGGGATGCGGGACCGCTTTGCGACCGCGAGGCCGAACAGCCCAATCGCGAACGGGTCGTGACTGTGGACGATGTCGAGGTCGACCTTGCGCGCGAGCCGGTACGCGTGCTGCGAGTAGATGGAGGCGAGGCGCATCTCCGGTTGCAGCGCGAACGGGATCGACGGGATGCGCACGATGCGGTCCGTGTCGGTCGGCTGCCGCGGCGTCGGGGCGAAGATGTACACCTCGTGGCCCTGCCGCTCGAGGGCCTCGGCGAAGAGCTTGATCGAGGTGACGACGCCGTTGATCTGCGGCGTGTAGGTGTCTGAGAAGAAGCCGATCCTCACAGGAGCCGGGTCCTTTTCGTCGCGGGGAGCGGCGGTCGCAAGCGCCGGCCGCATCAGCGATGGTAACGCACGAACACCTCCGGGGTACGATCGCGGGCGTCGGCGTGGCTGTTTGTGCCTCACGCGGCGTGGGCAAGTTTCGCCACGTAGCTCGCATATGCTGTGGGGCGCTGGACCGTTGAGGCAGGCCGTGACGAAGGTGCGTTCGGCCTCGGCGCGATGGCGCGGACATCGACGCGCGGGGCGGTGGGGCTCCGCGAAGAGGGGTGGGGATCCCGATGAAGACCTGCACTGCATGCGGCGCAGAGGTCGCCGAGGATGGACGGTTCTGCAGTCAGTGCGGCGCGACCCTGGGCGAGGCCACTTCTCCTGTCGCGCCGCCCGTCGTGTCGGCAGCGGAGCCTGCCGCCTCGCCGGTCGTGCCGCCGCCCTCACCGCCGGCACCTGCCGCGCTGTCCGCAGCGGCCGCACCAGCAGGGCCGCCCGCACCTGCCGCGTACGCGCCTCCGGCGCCCCCGCAGCCACCAGCGCCCCAGCCACCGGCCGCGTATGCGCCACCGCCGCCAGCCGCGCCTGCCGCGTATGCGCCCGCGCCGCCGCCGTACCCCCCTCCCGCGTATCCGCTTGCTGCGCCGGTGTCTCCAAAGGGCAACCAGGCCCTCATCATCGCCGCGTTGGCTCTGCTCGTCATCGCGGTCGGCGTCGGGTCATGGTTCCTGTTCTTCAACAAGCCTGCCACCGGCACCGGCAACCCGAACGTGGCCCAGACCACGACCTCGAACACGGCCGACTCCTTGGACGCGGCGGGGATCGTAGCGAAGCTCAACGACGCGATCAACGCCGGTGACGCCACCGCGTGGGACACCCTTTGGGACGGCACGGTCATCGGGGAATACCTCCAGCCCATCCTGGTGAGCGCCGCCGAGAACGGGGCCGCCTGGAGCCAGATCGTGGCACAGGTCGGAACCGAGGCTCAGGCGAAATCGCGCCTCGAGAGCGTGCTCACCGTCTCCATGCTCGAGAACGAACTGAAGAAGGCGCTCTTCACCGGCAAGTCCCTGTTCGGTGAGGTGACGAACACGACGGTGAGCGGCACGACAGCTGTCGTGACGACCGTCGACTCGAACAACGATGAGATCGCGCTCAGACTGGAGAAGCGTGCGACCGGCTGGGTGGTCGTCGGCTTCGACAGCGAGGCGTTCATCACCGGCTTCGTGACCAGCTTCGAGGACACCGTCCTCAACCCGTAGCCCGGCACGGCACGGGGGCGGGACCGCGGCCCCACCCCTACGGCCTGATGTAGCCGATCCCGTTCTTGCTCGTGATCTGCGTGCCCATCGGCTTGCTGATCGAGGCGAGCTTGCCGAGGATCGCGCGGGCCGACGCCCCGGTCTGGATCACGGGCGCCCCCCAGTCGCCCATGTACACGGGCACCGCGGTGATGTTGGCGACGCCCTTCGGCCCGTACTCGAACCGCAGGATGAACGACTTGCGTCCCTCGACGGTCTTGTACGGGAAGAGGAAGTTGCCGAGCGAGTAGGCGATCAGCTTGCCCTTGTAGGTGTCGATGCCCTGCATGACGTGCGGATGGTGGGACAGGACGACGTCCGCGCCCGCGTCGATGAGCGCCCGCGCGTCGTGCTTCTGTCGCGCGGTGGGCGTGTAGGACTGCTCCGTGCCCCAGTGCACGGCGACTATGACGATGTCCGCCTTCTTCTTCGCGGCGCGGACCGCCGCGGTCATCTTCGTGATGCTCGTCCCGGTCGCCACGCCCGCCCGCGTCGCGCTGGGCGTGAAGTACGACGGGATGATCTGCGTGAACGCAAGATAGGCGACCTTCCAGCCCTTCACGTCGACGATCGCCGGCGTCCACGCCGCCTTCGTGTTGAGGCCGGCGCCGGCATGCGCGATGCCCGCCTTGTCGAGCGTCGCGAGCGTGTCCGTAAGCGCGATCGTGCCGTGATCCATCGCGTGGTTGTTCGCGAGCGAGACGACGTCGATGCCGGAGTCGGTCAGCGAGAGGACCCCGCGCGGGTCGCCGTCGAAGATGAGGTTCGCGGGCTTGCCCAGGACTGATGCGCCGCGGTTGGACAGCGGCGTCTCGAGGTTCGCGATCGTGAGGTCCGCCGCGCGCAGGACCGACGCGACCTTCGCGAGCGGCGCCTTGCCGCCCTTCGCGGCGATCATGCGTCGCGGCCCAAGGTCGAAGAGCAGGTCGCCCACCGCCGTGATCGTGATGGTCGCGGCGGTGGACGCGGTCGGCTCGACTGAGGGCGTGGCGTCGGCCATGACGGTGGTCCCCGGTGTCGGGACCGCGGCCGTGACGGTCTGGATGACGGTGGGCGGGACGACGGTGGCATCGCCGCCGATGTGGCCTCCTGCGAACGCCGCCACGACGACGCCGGCGGCGACGACCGCAACGATGCCAGCCATCACGAACCACTCGGTGTGAGCCGAGACTCCGGCGGAGTGCGTGCCCCGGCTCACAGCAGCTTCTCCATCCACATCACGTCGAGCGAGCGTCCGAACTTCACGCCCACCTCGACCATGGCCCCGATCTCGAAGAAGCCGAGCTTGCGCGCCATGGCCAGCGACGCCGCGTTCTCGGTACAGATGCGCGAGAGGACCGCATGCACGCCCCCGGCGCGTCCGGCCTCGAACAACGCCTCGCTTAGCGCAGTGCCGAGACCGCGCCCAGTCTCCTTCTCATCGATGTAGGCGGAGGCCTCCACGGTGGAGTCGTATGCGCAGCGAGTGGAGTAGCGCGAGAGCGCCGCCCATCCGATCACGCGTCCGTCGCGCTCCGCGACGAGCACCGGATGCTGCGGCGCGGTATGCTCCTCAAGCCACACGACGCGGTCATCCGGGCTTTCGGGCAGCGTGTCGAAGGTCGCGGTCGAGCTCACGACGGCTTGGTTGTAGATGTCCGCAATCGCCGCTGCGTCCTCGTATGTGGCCCGCCGGATCCGTACGTCGTGCATCCGTCCTCCGCCCCGTGGGGATCTCACAGGCGATGGTATGCTTGGCGGCGTTGTCGAGCCACCCCCCAAACGCAGAACGGAGATCCATCGTGAGCGATGAGACGCCTCTTCCCGAGGAGCCCACCACACCGGGCCGGACCTGGATGCCCGCGGTCATCGTCGCGGCCGTGGTCCTGATAGTGGTGATCTCCGGCGTCGCGATCCTCATGGCGCTTCGGAACCCGGCCTCGAGTCCTCCCCCGAGCCGCCGCGCCATGGCTGAGACCGCGCTGAAGGGGATCGAGGCGGTCATCATCGGTGACACCGACACGCTCGCAACGCTGTCGGACGCGACGATGACGGCCCAGATCACCTCCGACTTCGCCTCGAAGCTCCGGATGTCGGGGCTCATGGCCGAGTTCTCAGACCCGAAGTGGAGCGGAGACAACTTCGAGGTGCTCATCAG
The DNA here is from genome assembly GCA_036508875.1 of Coriobacteriia bacterium. Classification (GTDB taxonomy): domain Bacteria; phylum Actinomycetota; class Coriobacteriia; order Anaerosomatales; family PALSA-660; genus PALSA-660. Next base: position 7,938 of record DATCGP010000072.1, read on the forward strand.
CACCGGGAATGGCGACGGCGTCCTGCTCGGCGGCCCCGTTCCGGATGGGAACAACGTGGTGCTGTACCGGACGATGGGGATGATCGCGGCGACGACCGGAGGTGTCTCGCTGACGCCCTCGGGTTCCGGCTGGCTGATCTCCCAGTTCGTGGCCGGCGCTTCCGCGCCGGCCACCGGCTCGGTCTCGCCGACCTCGACCTCCTCCACGACCTCGGCCCCGTAGCTGCGCGCAGCTCCGTCGACCAGCGCCCGTACGCACACCCGGGCGCGAGCGCTCGTGTGCGCGGGTACACTTCCTGCATGGGACGCATCCACGTGGGGACATGCTCGTGGACCGAGAAGACGATGGTCGACCTCTGGTATCCCAAGGGGGTCACCTCGCCCGAGCAGCGCCTGCGCTACTACGCCTCGAAGTTCGACACCGTGGAGGTCGACTCGTCCTACTACGCGATCCCGCGGCGCGAATACGCGGAGGCGTGGGCCAAGCGGACGCCGGACGGCTTCGTGTTCCATGTGAAGGCGTACGGGCTGATGACCGGCCACGACGTTGGCGTGCGGTCCCTGCCGCCCGAGCTGCGCGAGTTCGAGTTCGCGACCGAGCGCGGCCGCGTGCGGGACCCGGACCCGGACATGGTCGATGCCTCCTTCGATCTGTTCCTCGACGCGATCGAGCCGCTGCGGCTGGCCGGCAAGCTCGGCGGTGTACTCATGCAGTTCCCGCCGTACTTCACGGCCACGACGTCCGCCAACGAGAAGCGCTCCCTCGACTTCCTCGAGTACGCCGCCTCCAAGCTCGGGGGGTACCGAACGCTCGTGGAGTTCCGGCACCCGTCGTGGGTCGACGAGCGTCATCTGAAGCGCTCGCTCGACTTTCTCGCGGACCGCGGCCTCTACTTCGTGAGCGTGGACTCGCCGCAGTTCCCGAACC
>DATCGP010000073.1:0-42892 GCA_036508875.1 Coriobacteriia bacterium
TGACCAGGTTCGCCGCGAAGTAGATGACCTTCTCGAGCTGCTTGGCCTTGAGCTCCTCGCGGGGCTCGGTGCCCATGAGGAGGTAGGCGAGCCACGACCGGGTACCCCGCAGGTACCAGATGTGCACGACAGGCGCGGCCAGCTCAATGTGGCCCATGCGGTCGCGGCGCACCTTGGAACGGGTGACCTCGACGCCGCAGCGCTCGCAGATGATGCCCTTTAAGCGCACGCGCTTGTACTTGCCGCAGTAGCACTCCCAGTCCTTGGTCGGACCGAAGATCTTCTCGCAGAAGAGTCCGTCCTTCTCGGGCTTGAGCGTGCGGTAGTTGATCGTCTCCGGCTTCTTGACCTCGCCGCGCGACCACTGCCGTATCTGCTCGGACGAAGCCAGACCGATCCTCAACCGATCGAAGTTGTTGACGTCAACGTCGAGCAACTTGTCCTCCTAATAATCACGGTCCGGCCGGCCGGTTTCGCTTACAGCAAGCGCGGTCCGGCCGGACCGATTCCCACGAGCTTTCGCGTGCCTACTCCTGCGCGTCTCCGTCAGAGATGGCGAACGGGTCGTCGATGGAGATCTCGAGATCCTCGTCGTCCAGCTCGGGCAGCTCGTCAAGCGGAGCCTCGTCGATCAGGCTTCCTGCGCCGATACCCGACAGGTCGAGCCCGAGCTCCTCGGCCGTCTTGAAGACGTCTTCTTCGTCCTCTTTGAGTTCGATCTCCTCGCCGGACTCCGAGATGATCTCGACGTCGAGGCACAGGGACTGCATCTCCTTGACGAGCACCTTGAACGACTCCGGGATGCCCGGCTCGGGGATGTTCTCGCCCTTCACGATCGCCTCGTAGGCCTTCACTCGGCCGAGGACGTCGTCGGACTTGATCGTGAGGATCTCCTGGAGCACGTAGGCTGCGCCGTACGCGTACAGGGCCCACACTTCCATCTCTCCAAACCTCTGGCCGCCGAACTGCGCCTTGCCACCGAGCGGCTGCTGGGTGATGAGCGAGTACGGACCGGTCGAACGAGCGTGGATCTTGTCGTCGACGAGGTGGAGCAGCTTGAGGATGTAGATCTGGCCGACGGTGATGTCCTCGCGGAACGGCTCACCGGTGCGCCCGTCGTACAGGCGCGCCTTTCCGGTGCCCTGGACGCTCGGGACCATAGCCGGCTCGATGAGCTTGCCGTAGCGTTCCTCGGCGCGCAGCATCGCATTGCGGTCGGAGGCGGCGAGCACCTCTTCGATCTCGGTCTCACGCGCACCGTCGAACACCGGCGTCGCGCAGTAGATCCCGCCGTCGACGGCGTCCTTCTGCTTGGCGTCATCGGACCAGCCGACGAACGCCGCCCAGCCCAGGTGCGTCTCGAGCAGCTGCCCGATATTCATACGGGACGGAACGCCCAGCGGGTTCAGGATGATGTCGACCGGGCGACCGTCCGCTAGGAATGGCATGTCCTCGACCGGCAGGATCTTGGAGATGACACCCTTGTTGCCGTGACGACCGGCGAGCTTGTCGCCCTCGTTGATCTTGCGCTTCTGGGCGACGTACACGCGGACGAGCTCGTTCACGCCGGGGCTGAGGTCGTCGCCGTTGTCGCGGCTGAACTTCTGCACCGAGATGACGCGGCCGGTCTCACCGTGCGGCACCTTGAGGGACGTGTCGCGGACTTCGCGAGCCTTCTCACCGAAGATGGCGCGCAGGAGGCGCTCCTCAGCGGTGAGCTCCGTCTCGCCCTTGGGGGTGACCTTGCCGACCAGCACGTCGCCCGGGAACACTTCGGCTCCGACGCGGATGATGCCGTCCTCGTCGAGATGCGCCAGCACGTCTTCGCCGACGTTCGGGATCTCGCGAGTGATCTCTTCCGGGCCGAGCTTGGTGTCGCGGGCCTCTACTTCGTACTCCTCGATGTGGATCGAGGTGAGCATGTCTTCCTTGACGATACGCTCGGAGAGGATGATCGCGTCCTCGTAGTTGTAACCCTCCCACGGCATGAACGCGACGAGCAGGTTCGTGCCGAGCGCGAGTTCGCCAGCCTCGGTGGACGGGCCGTCGGCGATGACGTCATCGATCTCGACGGTCTGGCCGATGGCGACGACCGGGCGATGGTTGATGCAGGTGCCCTGGTTGGAGCGCATGAACTTCGGCAGGTGGTACTCGTCGAGCGCGCCGTCGGAGACGCGGATCGACACGAGGTGGCTGTCGACGTGCTCGACGACGCCGGTGCGCTTGCACCGGACGATCTCGCCCGTGTCGACGACGCTGCGATGCTCCATGCCGGTGCCGACCAGCGGCGCCTTCGGGCGAAGGAGCGGCACAGCCTGACGCTGCATGTTCGAGCCCATCAGTGCGCGGTTCGCGTCGTCGTGCTCGAGGAACGGGATGAGCGCGGTCGCGACCGACACCATCTGGCGCGGCGAGACGTCCATGTAGCCGGCGTTCTTGGGATCGATCTCCTCCGGGTCGCCACCCTTCATGCGGCACAGGACCTTCGGGCGATCGAACTTGCGGGTCTTCTGGTCGAACATCTCGTTCGCCTGGACGATGTTGTGGAGGTCTTCACGGTCTGCTGTGAGGAAGTCGATCTCGTCCGTGACCTTGCCGTCCGTGACCTTGCGGTACGGGGTCTCGATGAACCCGTACTCGTTGATGCGCGCGAACGTGGCCAGCGAGCCGATCAGGCCGATGTTCGGGCCTTCAGGCGTCTCGATCGGGCACATGCGACCGTAGTGGGACGGGTGGACGTCGCGGACCTCGAAGCCGGCACGTTCACGCGAGAGGCCGCCGGGCCCGAGGGCCGAGAGGCGACGCTTGTGAGTGAGGCCGGCGAGGGGGTTCGTCTGGTCCATGAACTGCGAGAGCTGGCTGGACCCGAAGAACTCCTTGATGGCGGCGACGATCGGTCGGATGTTGATGAGCGACTGAGGCGTGATCTGTTCCACGTCCTGCGTCGTCATCCGCTCCCGGACCACGCGCTCCATGCGGGCGAGCCCGATGCGGAACTGGTTCTGGATGAGCTCGCCCACGGTGCGGACGCGGCGGTTCCCGAAATGGTCGATGTCGTCCACGTCGTAGCCGTCGCGCGCTTCCCACAGGTTGACCAGGTAACGGACCGCGGCGAGCACGTCCTCGCTGGTGAGCGTGGACTGCTCGATCGGGAGCTTGAGTCCGAGCTTGGTGTTGACCTTGTAGCGGCCGACCTTCGCGAGGTCGTAGCGCTGGGCGTTGAAGAACAGGCCGTCGAGCAGCGACCGTGCGGACTCGACGGTGGGTGGCTCGCCCGGACGGAGGCGCTTGTAGATCTCGATCAGCGCCTCTTCGCGGTTCTCGGTATAGTCCTTCTCCAGCGTGCGCTTGATGCACTCCGAATCGCCGAGCAGATCGAGGATCTCCTCGCGGGTCTCGGCGATGCCGAGGGCCTTCAGGAGCACCGTGACCGGCTGCTTGCGCTTGCGGTCGATGCGCACCGAAACGACGTCGCGGCGGTCGGTCTCGAGTTCGAGCCATGCGCCACGCGCCGGGATGACCTTGGTCGTGTAGATCGGCTTGTCCGACGTCTTGTCGCGCTCCACCGAGTAGTAGACGCCCGGGCTCCTGACGAGCTGGGAGACGACGACGCGCTCGGTTCCGTTGATCACGAAGGTGCCACGGTCGGTCATGAGCGGAAAGTCGCCCATGAACACCTGCTGCTCCTTGAGCTCACCGGTCTCGCGGTTGACGAAGGACACATCCACGAAGAGCGGCGCCTGGTACGACATGTCCTTTTCCTTGCACTCCTCTACGGAGTACTTGGGGTCGCCGAACTCGTGCACGCCGAACTCCACCGCGAGGTTCCCGGTGAAGTCTTCGATCGGCGAGATGTCGTGGAAGGTGTCGTGAAGACCCTCTTCCAGGAACCACTTGAAGCTGTCGCGCTGGAGCGCGATGAGATTAGGTACTTCCAGCACCTCAGGGATCTTTGCGAAGGTGCGTCGCTGGCGAAGACCAGCTTGGACAATGCGGGATTCGGCTCCACGGGTCACCAGGTGATTCCTCCTCCGGTCGTGGGGCTGGATACATAGCGCAGCAAACGAACAGTCTATGCGATGGGCACGGACCGGTCAATACCTTTTCGTGCCTTTCTTGTCTTCCCCCTCCGTCTTCGCCGCAGACGGCAAAGACGGAGGGGGGCCGGGCGCTTGCACGCACCCGGCCCCACCGCGGAGATGCGGTGCGAACTACTTGAGTTCGACGGTAGCGCCGGCCTCTTCGAGCTTGGTCTTGGCCTTGTCGGCGTCGTCCTTGTTCGCGCCGGTCAGCACGGCGGCCGGTGCGGACTCGACGAGATCCTTGGCCTCCTTGAGGCCCAGGCCCGGGACGATCTCGCGAACGACCTTGATGACGGAGATCTTGTTGGCACCGATGCTGGCGAGCATGACGTCGAAGGTGTCCTTCTCCTCGACGACAGCGGCCTCTGCGGGACCGGCGGCGGACGCGACGGCAACCGGCGCGGCGGCAGAGACGCCGAACGTCTCCTCCATCATCTTGACGAGCTCGGAAAGCTCGAGCGCAGGCTTGACCTTGATCGCCTCGAGGATCTCCTCATTGGTGAGTGCAGCCATGATGTGTTTCTCCTTCGTGTCCTGCTGCGGTGGCACGTCTCACGGCCCCGCATGTCTGTTGATACGTGCGGGCTTCGGCCTATGCCGCAGCCTTCTGGTCCGCAACGGCCTGGACCGTGCGGGCGAACGCTTCGACGGGGCCGTTGAGGACCCGAGTAAAACCGACGATCGGGTTGAGCATGGTGCCGAGCAGCTTGGCGATGAGCACCTCGCGCGATGGCAGTGAGGCGAGCGCGGTGATACCGGCAGCGTCGGTGACGGCGCTGTCGACGAATCCGCCCTTCACCGCGAGGACCTTGTGGTCCTTGGTGAAGTCCACGATCGCCTTGGCGGGCGCGACCGGGTCGCCGTACGAGAACAGGAACGCGGTCGGACCCTCGAGCAGTGCTCCGAGGTCCGGCAGGGCCAGCTCGCGCATGGCGATCTGAGCGAGCGTGTTCTTGTACACGCGCAGCTCAGACCCGGATTCGCGAAGCTTCGTGCGAAGTGCCTGCAGCTCCTTGACGGTCAGGCCGCGGTAGTCGGCCAGGATGACCGCCGACGCGCGGGCGAACCGGTCCTTGATCTCAGCTACTTCTTCGATCTTGTGTTCGTTGGGCATGGGTTTGCGTCTTCCCTCCTTTCGTACGCGAGACCGCCGCTTCTTCGTGCCGGCCGGGATCTCCGGTCGGCGTGGCGGTGGCCTGGTGCGTCCGGCGGCGAAGCTCGCCGCAAGAAAGCACATGGCCTCCACCGAAGGAACTCGGCGGAGGCCATGGACGGTTCTCGTCGCGCACGATAGCGCCGGTTCGGCGCTGACGTGCTCATGGACATCCACCTCGGCTGGCGGGAACCTCTCTGGCTCCCCTTAGGCCCGGACCTTGACGATCCGGGCACCGGCTGTCTCCGGTGTCTGTCGGTCGGTATCGCGTGGTGTCAAATGGTGCGTCGCGTACCCTACCACCGCTGTCTCCGGGCGGCAAGCGCCCGATAGAGCGAAGCGGGTGTTAGTCCTCCAGTAGAGCGCGGGTGCGGGTCGTGTCGACCTTGACGCCCGGGCCCATCGTCGATGCGATCGTGATCGACTTCAGGTACTTGCCCTTGGCCGACGACGGCTTCGCGCGAAGGATCTCGTCGAGCACCGCGCCGTAGTTCTCGACAAGCTTGCCGGCGTCGAAGCTGACCTTGCCGATGCCCACGTGCGCGATGCCGAACTTGTCGGCGCGGTACTCGACCTTGCCGGCCTTGAGCTCTTTCACGACTCGCGCCACGTCCATGGTGACGGTGCCGAGCTTCGGGTTCGGCATGAGGCCACGGGTGCCGAGGATCTTACCGAGGCGCCCGACCTTCGCCATCATGTCGGGGGTCGCGACCGTCGCGTCGAAGTCGAGGAAGCCGCCGCTGATCTTCTCGATCAGGTCGTCGCCGCCGACGACGTCGGCTCCTGCGGCCTCAGCCTCGCGCGCCTTGTCGCCGGAGGCGAACACAGCGACACGGACGGTCTTGCCGGTTCCGTTGGGGAGGGACACCGAGCCACGGACCTGCTGGTCCGCCTGGCGGGTGTCGATGCCGAGGCGGAAGTGCGCCTCGACCGTCTCGTCGAACTTCGCGGTCGCAAGCTCCTTCGAAAGCGAGAGCGCCTGCAGCGGGGTGTAGACGACGTCCTTGTCGACCTTCGCGCGGACCTCGCGCAGTCTCTTTCCGATCTTCATTTCTTCTACCTCCAGTGGTATGTCGGGCCTTGCCGGCCCTCCCACACGATCCTCTCGGGCCGGGCTTCTTGCCCGGACCGGGTCGCGCCACGTCGCTAGTCGACGACGGTGATGCCCATCGAGCGCGCGGTGCCTTCGATGATCCGCATGCCGGCCTCGACGTCGTTCGCGTTGAGGTCGACGAGCTTGGTCTCGGCGATTTGCCGGACCTGGTCGCGGGTCACCGTTGCGACCTTGGTCTTGTTCGGCTCGCCCGAACCCTTGTCGACGCCCGCGGCCTGCTTGAGCAGGTACGCGGCCGGCGGGGTCTTGGTGACGAACGTGATCGAGCGGTCCTCGTAGACCGTGATCTCGACCGGGGTGATGGTGCCCATCTGGCCCGCCGTCTGAGCGTTGAACGCCTGGCAGAACGCCATGATGTTGACCTGGTGCTGGCCGAGCGCAGGACCGACCGGCGGAGCCGGGTTGGCCTGACCGGCCGGGATCTGCAGCTTTACGAAGCCGACGATTCTCTTGGCCATGATCTTCTACATCCGATCCTTGTGTACCGTCAGCGCGTGATGCGCCTTCTTCATTGTCCCTGCTCACACATCGACGCACCACGCGCGACTTCGCTGGGCCTGAGAAGCCCGGCTGGGGCATCACTCCCGCCGGCGGGCCGCCGCGTCGCACGCGGCACGGAATCTACAGCTTCGCGACCTGATCGAACCCGAGCTCGACCGGTGTCTCGCGACCGAAGATTGACACCATGACTTTGAGCTTGCCCTGGTCGGCGTTGACTTCGGCGATCGTGCCGTCGAACTCCGCGAGTGGTCCGGAGGTCACCTTGACCGCCATGCCCTCGTGGAACTCGGTGAACGACTTCGGCTTGGCGCCGACGACGCCCGTGGTGCCCTTCACCCGCTTGACCTCGTCCCGGGAGAGCGGGACCGGCTTGCCCTGGCTGCCGACGAACCCGGTGACGCCAGGAGTGTTCCGGACGACGTACCAGCTGTCGTCGTCCAACTGCATCTCGACGAGGATGTAGCCCGGGAACACCTTCTTGTCGGAAGTGACCTTCTTGCCACCCTGCTTGATCTCGGTGACGGTCTCCTTCGGGATGAAGATGTCGAAGATCTTGTGGGCCATGCTCATCGACTCGATGCGGTGCTCGAGGTTCGCCTTGACCTTGTTCTCGTAGCCCGAGTAGGTGTGGATGACGTACCAGCGCTTAGCCACTACTGGCCCCCAACGCCAGCGAGGAACAGGATGATGTTCTTCGCGATGACGTCGTACGCACCGATCAGCACGATGAAGATCGCGAGCGTGATCACGACGATCCAGGAGGAGCTGATGATCTCCGGACGGCTCGGCCACACGACGCGACGCATCTCCGCCTTGACGTCGCTGAAGTAGCGGGCCAGGCGCTTGAACACGCCGGGCTTGGCCACCTTCGCGCTTTGCTGGGCCATCTCGTCGAACCGTCCTCTCAGGTGCCCGCTCTCGACGTGCCGGCGGGGCGCTTCATTCGGTACGGACCGGGCATTCCGCTTCTCGCGGCTTGGGCCCGGACTTGTGTCAGGTGGCAGGCCAGGAGGGACTCGAACCCCCAACATCCGGTTTTGGAGACCGGCGCTCTACCATTGGAGCTACTGGCCTAGATCACTGTGGATCCCCGCAGCGGGTGTTCCCTACCGGGTCTCTTTGTGGACCGTGTGGCAACGGCACCACTTGCAGTACTTCTTGAGCTCGATGCGCTCAGGGTTGTTCTGCTTGTTCTTCTTCGTCGTATAGTTCCGACGCTTGCAGTCCGTGCAAGCGAGCGTGACGAGCGTCCTCATGGTATCGCTTCCTAACGAAGGGCCTGGTCCCACCCGGGAAGTTGCTCGGTCGGACAGGGACGGTAGCGTAATCTACCACCCGCTTTCGGCGAGTGTCAAACCGCTCCGGAGCGGGCGACGGGGCCCGACCCATCAGGGCCGGGCCCCCTCTATGCGCAGTTTCGCGTGTGAAGGTCGAGCTACTTGATGATCGAGCTGACCTTGCCTGAGCCTACGGTGCGGCCACCCTCGCGGATAGCGAAGCGGAGGCCCTCTTCCATGGCGATCGGGTTGATGAGCACGGCCCTGACCTCGACGTTGTCGCCGGGCATGACCATCTCGGTGCCCTCGGGCAGGTGCGCGATACCGGTGACGTCGGTGGTGCGGAAGTAGAACTGCGGACGGTACCCGTCGAAGAACGGGGTGTGACGGCCGCCCTCTTCCTTGGTCAGGATGTAGACCTGGCCCATGAACTCGGTGTGCGGCGTGATCGAGCCCGGCTTGCAGATGACCTGGCCACGCTCGATCTCGGTGCGGCCGACGCCGCGCAGGAGCACGCCGATGTTGTCTCCGGCCTGGGCCTGGTCGAGCAGCTTGCGGAACATCTCGACGCCAGTGACGACGGTCTTGCGGGTGGTCGGGTGGATGCCCACCATCTCGACCTCGTCGCCGACCTTGACGACGCCGCGCTCGACACGGCCGGTGGCGACGGTGCCACGGCCGGTGATCGTGAAGACGTCCTCGACGGCCATGAGGAAGGGCTTCTCGATGTCGCGGACCGGGTCCGGGATGAACGTGTCGATCGCGTTCATGAGCTCGTCGATGCCGACTTGGTACTCATCGTTGCCCTCGAGCGCCTTGAGCGCCGAGCCGCGGATGATCGGGGTGTCGTCGCCGGGGAACTCGTACTCGTCGAGCAGCTCACGGACTTCCATCTCGACCAGCTCGATGAGCTCCGGGTCGTCGACCATGTCGCACTTGTTCAGGAACACGACGATGTAGGGGACGCCGACCTGGCGGGCGAGCAGGATGTGCTCACGCGTCTGGGGCATGGGGCCGTCAGCGGCGGACACGACCAGGATCGCGCCGTCCATCTGCGCAGCACCGGTGATCATGTTCTTGACGTAGTCGGCGTGACCCGGGCAGTCGACGTGCGCGTAGTGACGCTTCTCGGTCTCGTACTCGACGTGCGCGATAGCGATGGTGATGCCGCGCTCGCGCTCTTCGGGAGCCTTGTCGATCTGGTCGAACGGGGTGAAGTCAGCAAAGCCCTTCGAGGCCTGACGCTGGGTGATGGCAGCCGTCAGCGTCGTCTTGCCATGGTCGACGTGACCGATGGTGCCGACGTTGACATGCAGCTTGTTGCGCTCGAACTTCTTCTTCGCCATGTGTCTCCTCCTTCAAAGGTGACGCTGGGCGGACCGGTCGCTTCTTCGTGCGTACCGGGCTCGCCCGCTGCCGGGTGACGGCCGGCTGGTAAGGACTGCGTGCTCTCGTGCCTCTAACGTATCTACGACCGGCCGTCGGGCTCGGGCGTGGATGACCTTGGTAGCGGTGGCTGGACTCGAACCAGCGACTCCGCGGGTATGAACCGCGTGCTCTAAACCAACTGAGCTACACCGCCACATGATATGCGACCGGTCAACGGCGCGTTCTCGCGAAGATCTCCGCGAGCGCCGCCTCCGACCGGTGAGTGGACAATGGAGCCCACAATCGGACTCGAACCGATGACCTCTTCCTTACCAAGGAAGTGCTCTGCCGACTGAGCTATGTGGGCGTACTGGTGGGGGCGCCAGGATTCGAACCTGGGTAGGCGTAGCCAACGGGTTTACAGCCCGTCCCCTTTAGCCACTCGGGCACACCCCCACACAAACAAAAAGCCGTATTCGCGATGTCAAGGTCAGAACCGGAACCCTGCGAAAAGGCGAATGGATAGTACCCGCCTGCCGTCATGCCTGTCAACGACAGCAACGGCACCGGGCGTGTCTACTCCCGACAGCCGGGACACCCTGCAGGGCCGGTGCGGCCTACGGTTGAACCGCGGACCGGGATGGGTCGATGGAGCCGGCGATCGGATTCGAACCGATGACCTATCGCTTACAAGGCGATTGCTCTGCCAACTGAGCTACGCCGGCGCGTGAGACATTCTGCCGCATCCGACGGCGGAGCGCATCATGGAACCCGCGCGACGCAAGCGCGCGGACCGGACCGGGGGTCGCCCTCCCCCAGGTCAGCAGGCGCGGCAGCGCTGAATCTGGAGCTCGACCTTGCGCTTGACGCGCTGGAGGGCGTTGTCGACTGCCTTCGAGTGCCGGCCGAGCTCGTCAGCGATCTCGTTGTACGAACTGCCGTTCACGTACAGCCGCAGCACGTCGGTCTCGAAGCCAGACAGCGCGCCGATGAAGCCTTCCTTGATACTGGCCGTCTCCCACGCCGAGATGACGACCTCGGCGGGGTCGCAGACCTCCCGCGCCGACAGGATGTCCGAGAGCACGCGATCGCCCTCGTCTTCAGCGCCCGCGGGCCGGTGCAGCGAGATGTAGGTGTTCAGCGGCGTATGCTTCTGCCGGCTGGCGGTCTTGATGGCCGTGATGAGTTGGCGTGTGACGCACAGCTCGGCGAACGAGCGGAAGGATGTCTGACGGTCGGGCCGGAAGTCGCGGACCGCCTTGTACAGGCCGATCATGCCTTCCTGGACGACGTCGTCGCGATCGGCGCCGGCGAGGAAGTAGCTGCGCGCCTTGCAGCGGACGAAGCTGCGGTACTTGGTGATGATCGCGCTCGACGCATTCTCGTCGCCCGCCTGCGCGGCCATGACCAACTCGAGCTCGGCCTCTGCGCCGATGCGCCTCGCCGTTGCCCCTATTGCACCCATTCCTTTGACGACCTCCCCGGTATTGGAACGGTGACACCCCCGAGACGAACCGCTCGCCCCCCGGCGAGACACGGCACAATGGACGCTAGCTTGGATACATGACGTTTGTCAACGAGAAAGCAGGAGAATACCGGGGCAAGGCGACGAGGGGTCAGCCGTCAGAAGGCTTCCGCCGGCCCGCCATCCGGTCGAGCCGGCTTCGTACGCCGCCTTCGAGACGGTCCGAGACCGTGGACCGGCCCGGACCGTTCGCGTGCTGCTCGCGCCACGCCCGCTCATCGCCATCCAGTTCCTTCGAGAAGGCGGCCGCGCGGGTCACTGTGACGCTTCCGCCGACCGACGTCCAGCGCGTGGCGGCGTCCGAGGTGACGATCTCCGTCTCCTCTCCAGCGGCTCGCGCGCCCGACGCCAGCGCCTCGATCACCGAGTCGGCGTCGGTGCCGGCTGCCGAGAAGATCACCGTGAGCCCGCCTACCTGTCGCGCCTCCCCGTCGGACACGGGGTTGGATGCCCCGTCGAAGACGATGGTGACGCGCTCCCCTTCCGCCGCGCGGGCACCAAGGTCCGCGATCAGCCTCTCGCGGGCGGCGTCGATGTCCCGGGCGGCGTCGGCCGCGTAGCGGGGCGAGCCCATGAGCAGGTTGTAGCCGTCGACGATGACGTGGCGGGGCATCGGCTCAGCCGCGCGGCGCGCGGCGTAGCCACTCGTATGCCAGCACGGCCGTGGCAGCGGAGACATTCAGTGACCCGATGTGCCCCTGGACTGGGAGGCGGACCAGCAGGTCGCACTCGCGCTCCGTCAGTCGCGCGAGGCCGGTGCCCTCGGCGCCCATGACCAGCGCGATGCGCCCATCGAGCGGCGCGTCCCATGCCAGCGTGTCGGCCTTCTCGGACGCGCCGGTCACCCAGTAGTGCTCCTGCTTGCAGCGCGCCAGTGCCTGCGCCACGTTCGAGACCCGGCAGATCGGCATGTGCTCGGCGGCGCCGGCCGCGGACTTGATAGCCGACGCGGTCATCGCGGCGGCGCGGTCCTTCGGGATGACCACGGCGTCGGCCCCCACGACCTCCGCGGTGCGGACCACCGCCCCGAGGTTGCCGGGGTCTGTGACGTGATCGAGCACGATGAGAAGACTGGTGGGCTTCTCGGCCGCCCGCGCCAGGACCGCATCGAGTTCCACGTAGCGGAACGGCTCGACGATGGCGACGACTCCCTGGTGCGCACCGCGCTCGCTCATCCGATCGAGCTCGTGCCGCGAGACGGCGTCCACCCGGATACCCTTGGCGCGGGCCTCGTCGGTCAGAGAGGCGATCGGATCGCCGGGCCGCGCGCCCTCGAGCACGAAGAGACGCTCCACGCGTCGTCCGGTCGCGAGCAGTTCGGTGACGGCGTTGCGGCCTTCGACGCGGTCTTCCACGGCGGCCTCAGCCCTCGGTCACGGTGACGCGGGCGCCAGCGGCGGTGTCCTCGATGCGGATACCGAGCTCGACGAGGCCGTCGCGCAGGGCGTCCGCACGCGACCAGTCCTTCGCAGCCCGCGCGTCCGAGCGCGCTTCGATGATCGCGTCCATCGCCGCGGACGGGTCGTCGCCCGCATAGCTGGCGAGGTGCGCGGCGAGCTGGACAACGCCTGCGGGCAGCGCCGGCCCGGCCTCTTCCACTGGAAGCGTCACACCCAGCACGCCGAGGAGCTCGCTGACGGTGGATGCAGCATCCGAGAGGACCGCGACGTCCGCAGCGGACAGGGCCGCCTCGTTCGTCGACAGGAAGCCGTTCGCAGCCCGCGTCAGCTCGAAGACGGCGCCCAAGGCGCCCGCGCTGTTGAAATCGTCGTCCATACCTTCGTCGAAGCGGACCCGGGTCTCGGCGACGGCCGCAGACAGCGCCTCGCGGTCGGTCGCCGGAGCGCCGGCACCGGACGCCGGGCGGTCATTCAGCCAACCTACGGTGCGCACCATCGTGGCGAACCGCTCGTAGGCGGTGCGTGCCTCTTCCAGGCGGTCCGTGGAGAAGTCGAGCGGGCTGCGGTAGTGGGTCTGCAGCATCATCAGGCGCAGGATCGGCGCCGGGTACGCCGCGAGCACGTCCTTGAGCAGCGTGAAGTTGCCCAGCGACTTGGACATCTTCTCGGCGTTGATGTTGAGCATGCCGCCGTGGAGCCAGTAGTGCGCGAACAGCTTGCCGGTGGCCGCCTCGGACTGGGCGACCTCGTTCTCATGGTGCGGGAACATCAGGTCGCTGCCGCCGCCGTGGATGTCGAACGGCACGCCCAGCTCTATCTCGGACATGACCGAACACTCGAGGTGCCATCCGGGACGCCCCTCGCCCCACGGGCTGGTCCAGTGCGGCTCCCCGGGCTTGGCGGACTTCCACAGCGCGAAGTCCAGCGGGTCGGTCTTGCGCTCGTCGACGTCGACGCGCGCCCCCGACTCGAGGTCGTCGATGTCGCGGCCGGACAACTTGCCGTAGCCCGGAAACGAGCGGACAGAGAAGTAGACGTCGCCGTCGACCATGTAGGCGTGGCCCCGCTCGATCAGGCGCTCCACCATCGCGATCATCGGGCCGATCGTCTCGGTCGCGCGCGGCTGTGCGGTCGGCGGCTCGACACCGAGGTCAGACATCGCCTTCAGGAACGCCTCGCTGTAGCGGGTGGCGATCTCGGAAGCGGGAACGCCCTCTTCGGCGGCCGCGCGGATGATCTTGTCGTCGACGTCGGTGATGTTCTGCACGAACCGGACGTCGAATCCGCGGTGCTCGAGATAGCGCCGGATCAGATCGAACGAGAGGAAGGTGCGGGCGTTGCCGATGTGGATGTGGTTGTAGACCGTGGGACCGCACACGTACATGGAGACCCGTCCGTCCACGAGAGGGACGAAGTCCTCCTTCGCGCGACCCATCGAGTTGTAGAGGCGCAGCGTCACTTAGGTCTCTTCCGGGGTCGAGGTGGGTTCCTGCGTTTCAGCGGCCCGGGCGGCTTCCTCATCTCGCGAGAGCCGCACCTCCACGCGGTCGATCCGGTGCTGGATACAGCGGAGCATCTCGACCACCGGGTCCGGAAGGTCCTCGTGGTGCAGGTCGATGACATCGACGCGCGAGCCCTCTCGCACGACGACACGTCCGGGGACGCCGACGACCGTGCAGTTCGCCGGCACGTTGTTCACGACCACCGCACCGCCGCCGACCTTGCTTCCGCGGCCTATCGTGATGTCGCCCAGGACGGTGGCACCCACGCCGATCACGACGCAATCCTCGATCGTCGGGTGCCGCTTCCCGCGTTCCTTGCCGGTGCCTCCGAGCGTGACCCCCTGATAGATGGTCACGTCGTTGCCGATGATCGTGGTCTCGCCTATGACCACGCCCATGCCGTGGTCGATGAACAGCCCTTCACCGATCGTGGCCCCGGGGTGGATCTCGATCCCGGTCCGGTGACGTACCCATTGGCTGATGGCCCGCGCGAGGAAGGTGTGGCCCGACAGATAGAGCCGGTGGGTCCGGCGCTGCCATCGGATCGCCTTGAGGCCCGGGTACACGAGGTACGCGGCCCATGCCGACGTCGCCGCGGGGTCGCGCTCCATCACAGCCGCTATGTCGCGTCTTAGTCGATCGAACACGGGTCGCCTGCCATCTGTCGCGCCGATTCAGGAACAGCTGCCACGCCGGGGGTCATCGTCCGGGCTTGCCGCCAGTGTACCCGAGCGGCCGGTGGTCGCGTCACCCTGCCAAGGCGCCGACGATGCGATCCAGAGTCTTGCCGACCCCGAGCAGTGCGACGATCGTCGCCACCGGCAGCCCGTGCGCCCTGCCGGTGACCGCGGCCCGCACCGCCGGCATCGCCTCGCGCGCCGCCAGGCCTGCCGCACGGAACGCGGGGCCGAGCGAGGCGGCGTCGCCGGACGAAGCGAGCGAGGCGCGCGCGATCTCGAGCGCAGCGCGGGCAGCGGGCGCCTTCAGCGCCGTCTCCGCTTCCGCGTCCGGCGCCAGCCGGCACGCTATCCCGGCGACCAGGACCGCTGCCTCGCCCGCCACCTCGACCTCGTCCGCCAGGATCGCGGCAGCGGTCGCACGGTCGACCCCGGGCAGGTCGGGAAGGAATCCTGCGACGAGCCGGGCCCGTTCGTCAGCAGCCAGCCGCGCCATGTGCTTCCGGTTCAGCCACCGCAACCGGGCCGTGTCGTGCGCCGGGCTCGACCCCGAGACGCGCCCCAGGTCGAAGGCGGCGGCTATCTCGTCGTGGCTCATCACTTCACGGCCGCCCGGGTCGGACCAACCCAGCAAGGCGAGGTGGTTCGCTACCGCCTCGGGCAGGAAGCCCTGTCCGCGCAGGGACGAGAGAGGCTCGGCCCCTCGTGACTTGGATAGTGGGCGGCCGTCCGTCCCCATGACGAGCGGGACGTGCGCATAGCGCGGCACCTCGGCGCCGAGCGCGCGCAACAGAAGCACCTGTCGCGGGGTGTTCGGCAGGTGGTCGTCCCCCCGGACGACGAGCGTGATGCCCATCGCCGCATCGTCCACGGCGCACGCCAGATCGTAGAGCGCTCCCCCATCGGCGCGGGCGATCACGAAGTCGGCGATGTCGCCGGCGTCGAAACGCACCGGGCCGTGGACCAAGTCTGTGACGAGGATCTCGCCGGAATCCGGGACCGCGAAGCGCCAGCAGTAGGCTTCGCCCTCGCGCGCGCGGCGCGCTGCTTCGTCCGACGGCAGCGAACGGCAGGCGCCGCGATAGCGGGGAGCCCGCCCCTCGGCCACGTCCGCGTCGCGGTCGGCTTCCAGCATCGGCTCGTCGCAGAAGCAACGGTACGCATGTCCCGAGGCGGCCAGGCGCGCGACCGCTTCGGCGTAAAGGTCCGCCCGCTCCGACTGACGGTAGGGACCGAACGGTCCTCCTTCATCGGGACCCTCCTGCCAGCGCACTCCGAGCCAGCGGAGATCAGCGATCAACCCGGGCTCGTTCGAGGCGTCAGAGCGCGCCAGGTCGGTGTCCTCGAACCGGAGCACGAGGGTTCCGCCGGTGTGGCGCGCGACGAGATCGTTGAAGAGGGCGGTACGGGCGCCGCCGAGATGCAGGCTCCCGGTAGGAGCCGGGGAGAAGCGGAGACGCTCGGCCATCATTCAGTCCCGCTCGAGCAGAACGACGGCCTGAGCCGCCACGCCCTCGCCACGACCGGTGGCGCCCAGACCCTCCGTCGTGGTCGCTTTGACTCCGATCGACCCGATGTCGACTCCGAGAGCAAGCGCCATCGACTCCCTCATCGCGTCGCGGAAGGGAGAGATCCGGGGCTTCTCCAGGATCAGTACCATGTCCGCGTCGATGAACCCCCATCCCTGGTCGCGCATGAGAAGACCGACCCGCTCCAGCAACTCGATGCTGCGGCACCCTTCGTAGGCGGGGTCGGTGTCCGGGAAGTGCAGCCCGATGTCGCCGGCGCGCATCGCGCCCAGGATCGCGTCCATGAGCGCGTGTACGAGGACGTCCGCGTCGGAGTGCCCGAGAAGTCCGCGCTCGAACGGGATCTCAACGCCTCCCAGGATGAGGGGGCGCCCCTCGACGAGACGATGCGCATCGTATCCGAGGCCGATCCTCACCGTGCTCATCGGGCCTCATCGCCCCGCGCCAGGAGCAGCGCCTCGAGTATCGCGAGGTCTTCGGGCACCGTCACCTTCAGGTTCGAACGGGGGCCCTCGACCATGACGACATTGCCTCCCACCGCCTCGACCAGAGAGGCATCGTCGGTGCCCTCGAACCCGGCGATGCCGGCGCGCCAGTAGGCGCGGGAGAGCGCGGATGCGCGGAAGACCTGCGGCGTCTGGGCGTTCCAGAAGCGGGTGCGGTCGGGCGTAGCGGTGACGTGGCCGTCCGGGTCCACCTCTTTGATGGTGTCGACGGCCGGGTAGCCGACGACGACTCCATCCACGTCGGGGTGTCCCGCAAGCGCCGCGAACGCTGCGGCGATCGTGTCGGGAGTGACGGCCGCGCGAGCGCCGTCGTGGATTGCGACGAGGTCGACGCCTTCGGGGAGAGCGGCGAGGCCCGCCCGCACCGACTGGATGCGGGTCGCCCCACCCGCCACGACCGCTACGACCTTCGATGCACCGGAGCCGTCGACCGCCACGCGGCGGTACTCGTCGACCCGGTCCGGGTGGGTGACGACGACCACCATGTCCACGGCGTCGCAGCGCTCGAAGGCCAGCAGGGTGTGGGTCAACACCGGCAGGCCGGCGACCACGGCGAGCTGCTTGCCCGCCGCGTGCCCGAACCGCTCGCCGCTTCCTCCGGCCGCTATGACGGCGGCGTTCACGGTGTCAACGCCGGACGGGCGAAGATCATTCGGCCGCCTGAAGTCTGCAGCACGGAAGTGACCAACACGTCGGCGGCGCTCCCGAGCAGGTCGCGCCCTCCTTGGACGACGACCATCGTGCCGTCATCAAGGTAGCCGACGCCCTGGTCCGGCTCCTTGCCCTCCTTCGTGACCTGGATGTGCAGCTGTTCGCCGGGAAGATGGTTGGGCTTCAGCGCGGTCGCGAGATCGTTGACGTTGAGGACGGTGATCCCCTGGAAGCGGGCCACCTGGGTGAGGTTGTGGTCGACGGTGACGATCGATGCCTTGGCGTCGGTGGCCAGCTGGACGAGTTTCGAGTCCACCTCCGGGATCTCCGGGTAGTCGGCTGCGAACACCTCTACCGGCCGCTCGCCACCGCGCATCGAAGCGAGCAGGTCGAGTCCGCGCCGGCCGCGAGCCCGGCGCACGTCGTCCGCCGAGTCCGCCAGTGTCTGAAGTTCCGACAGCACGAAACCGGGGACCCGGACCTCGCCGTCGATGAACCCCGAGTCGACGAGCTTCGCGAAGCGGCCGTCGATGATCGCGCTCGTGTCCAAGAGCCTGACACCCGCGGCGCTGGGCTGGGTGGTGTCCGGTGTGAACCTTGCGAAGGCGCGCTGGACATCCGTGCGCTTGATCAGAGACAAACGCATGCCCACGTAGCCCAGCACGACGAAGAGGCCGATCTGTCCGGTGATCGCCAGTGAGGCCGGCTGCAGGCCCCTGAAGGGCACTGAGACGATGAGCGCGAAGACGAGCCCCACCAGCAGGCCCGACGCGGCCAGGATGAGGTCGGAGAGCCACATGCCCCGCACGTAGTTCTCGAAGTAGTCGTATGCGTGCTGCAGCTCTCTGCCGATCATGCCGCCGGCGAGGAAGCCGATGGATGTCCCAAGGATGACGAAAAGGATGATGATCGTCTCGCGCGAGTAGGCGATCTGTGTGGGCCAGTCGATCAGACCGTTCACGCTCAAGCCGGCGAGCGCTCCCAGCGCCGCCAACACGAACCGCGTGAGCTGGACGAACAGAGCGGTCGCGGTGCGCGCGAACGGGCGATTGGGCTTCCCCTCTGGCATAGCATCCTCTCTCATCGAGACGCCTCCGCGGGCGTCCCGCGTCGTCCCCCCTTGGACGGGCACGATTCTAGCATCGGGCTCCGACCCACCCGGCACACGCACGCCGGGCGGCCGGCGGGTCACGAGAGCGTGGTGTCGCGCAGGCGCCGCAACCCTTCGGCGATCGTCCGCGCGCGACGCGCTCCGACACCGTCCACCTCGTCGAGCTGCTGCTCGGTCGCCCTCGAGATCGTCGCGAGGGCCGCGAAACGCTCCACGAGCCGGTTGACCACCGCACCGGGGAGCGACGGGATCCGGCGCAACACCCGGTAGCCGCGCGACTTCACCGGCAGCTCGAGTCCATCGGCGGTTCCGGGGAATCCGAGGATCACTGCAACCCGGGCATCGTCTCCGAGATCGTCCTGCGACAGCCGGGCGAGCGCGTTGCGAGCGTCGGCGGTCTCTCGGATACCGCCCGACCTCACGTAGTCACGGATCAGGAGCACATGATCCTCGGCCGCGTTGGCCGTCAACTCCTCCGCCTGCAAAGCAACGAGTCGACCCTCGGAACCGAGCTCGTCCACGTAGCGCGCGACTTCCTTGGCGACGCGGAGCACAAGCTCCGAGCGCTGGACCGCCTTGACCGCCTCGCCGACGGTGACCGAGTCGTCGAACTCGAGCAGCGTCAGACGGCCGAGCGCGTTGTCGAGCCCGGACCGGGTGCGCTGAAGGGTCTGGAGCGCCTGATTCGCCTTGGCGAGGACGACCGTCACGTCCTCGAGGCTGCTCCTCGATCCGCGCAGGTACAGAGTCACGATGCGTCTGCGACGCGAGACCGAGATGACGAGCGCGGACGTCTGAAGACTGACCCGCTCGGCGGTGCGGTGGCGCATCCCGGTCTCGGACGTGGGCAGGGATGGATCGGGGACGAGGTGGACGTTCGCTCGCAGGATCGTCTTGCACTCCTCGTCCAGCAGGATCGCGCCATCCATCTTCGTCAGCTCGAACAGCCGCTGCGGCGAGAACGGGACCGAGAGTGCGAATCCACCGTCACAGAGCGGAGACACGCCCTCATGGTCACCGATGACGATGAGCGCTCCACCATCGGCAGAGACGACGTTGTCGAGAGCCTCGCGAAGGCCGGTTCCCGGTGCGGCGCGTCGCAGCGCTTCATCCATCCCGTCACGCCGTGGCTCGGCCGCGCGCGCGGTACCCTTGGGGTGCTTGGGATTGGGAACCTGGTCTTGAGCCATCTGCTACTCCCCGCTCTGGCGGCCCAGCAAAGCCACCGCCTCTGAGACGTTCGTCACCACACGACGGTCGATACCCTTGACCGGCCCCGAGTCCCCTCCAGAGGCCGCCGCGATCATCGTGAGCCCGAGCCGCGAGGCCTCGCTCACGCGGGCGGAAGCGTGCGGCACGGCGCGGATCTCGCCAGCCAGCCCTATCTCTCCGAACGACACCAGGGCGCCCGGGAGCGCCACGTCGCGACGCGCGGAAGCGAGCGCGAGCGCGAGGGGCAGGTCGGCCGCGGGCTCGGTGATACGCATGCCGCCGGCCACGGAGACGTAGACGTCGTGCTGGCCGAACGCGAGTCCGGCCCGGCGTTCGAGCACCGCCAGGACCTGCAGAAGGCGCTGCGGATCGATCCCGTTGGCGAGCCGGCGGGGCATCTGGAAGTACGAGGGGCTGACCAGCGCCTGTATCTCGACCAGTACCGGTCGCGAACCCTCCATCGCCGCCATGACGGCGGACCCGGCGACGTCGGCGGGGCGATGCGCGAGCAGCGCCGCCGAGGGGTTGGGCACCTGAGCGAGCCCGGCCTCGACCATCTCGAAGACGCCTATCTCCGAGATCGAGCCGAAGCGGTTCTTCACGGCGCGAACGATCCGGAACGCGTGGTCCCGGTCCCCTTCGAAGTACAGCACGGTGTCGACCATATGCTCCAGCACGCGCGGGCCGGCGATCGCGCCCTCCTTGGTCACGTGACCCACCACGAGCGTGGTCACGCCGTGTTCCTTCGCGAGACGGGTCAGCCGTGCGGTCGAGGCGCGGACCTGACCCACAGAGCCGGGTGACCCGGGGGAATCGGGATCGAACATCGTCTGTATCGAGTCGACGATGAGGACGTCCGCACGATCCTCGAGCGCGGCCGACTCCACCAGAGCGACGTCGGTCGCGGGTAGAAGGCCGATGTCTCCCGAGCAACCCAGCCGCTCGGCGCGCATCTTCACCTGTGCGGGCGATTCCTCACCGCACGCGTACAGCACGCGGGTACCGGCGCGCGCGAGCGCGTCGGCCACTTGTAGCAACAGCGTCGACTTGCCGATGCCCGGCTCGCCGCCGAGCAGCACGATCGAGCCACGGACCAGCCCGCCGCCTAGGACTCTGTCGAACTCGGCGATCCCGCTCGCGACCCTTCGGTCGCCGGCGGTCTCGACGGCCGCGAGTCGCACCGGGCGGACCGGCGCGCCGAGCGCGCGCGAGGAGGTCGCCGACCGGTCGGCGACCTCCTCGATGAACGTACCGTATTCGCCGCACTCGGGGCAGCGGCCGGCCCACTTGGCCTCGACGTGCGAGCACTGACCGCAACGCCAGATGCTGCGCACCTTCGGCATGGGTGCGGCCCCTACTCGGTGGCGGTGCCGCGACCCGCGGAACCGCTGTCCTTGGTGCCCGAGCGCTGCGGCATCATGGCCCTCTTGCGCGCGGCCTTCGACACCGGCACCTCGGGAGCGCCGTTGCCCTTGCCGAAGACGAGGACGCCGTCCTTCGCGCCGAGCTCGACCACGTCACCAGCGACCCAGTTGCCCGCGAGCATCTCCTCGGAGAGCGGGTCCTCGACCAGGCGCTGGATCGCGCGGCGCAGTGGCCGGGCGCCGAACGCAGGGTCGAACCCTTCCTTGGCGAGCAGCTCGCGCGCTTCAGGGGTGAGCGTGATGCCCACGCCGCGCGAGATGAGCTGGACGCGGAGCTCGTTCATCATCAGGTCGACGATCGACCCGATCTCATCGGAAGTGAGCTCGTGGAAGACGATGACCTCGTCGACCCGGTTGAGCAGCTCAGGGCGGAACAGCTTCTTGAGCTCGCCGGTCACCCGGTCCTTGATCGCCTCGTGCGTGATGCCGCCCGAGGCGGACTGGGAGAACCCGAGTGTGGTCTTGCCCTTGGTGATGTCGCGGGCCCCCACGTTGCTCGTCATGATGATGATCGTGTTCTTGAAGTCCACCTTGTGGCCCTGGGCGTCGGTCAACCTGCCCTCTTCGAGCATCTGCAGCAGGACGTTGAACACGTCGGGGTGCGCCTTCTCGATCTCATCGAACAGGATGACGCTGTACGGCTTGCGCCGGACCCGCTCCGTGAGCTGTCCGCCCTCCTCGAACCCGACGTAGCCGGGAGGCGAACCCACGAGGCGGGAGACGGTGTGCTTCTCCATGTACTCGCTCATGTCCAGCGAGATGAGCGCGTCCTCGCTGCCGAACAGGAACTCGGCGAGCGCCTTGGCGAGCTCGGTCTTGCCCACGCCCGAAGGCCCGAGGAAGATGAACGACCCCGCCGGGCGGTTCGCGTTCTTGAGTCCCGCGCGGGCGCGGCGGATCGCCTTGGAAACCGCGGTGACCGCCTCGTCCTGGCCGATGACGCGCTGGTGCAGCGAGCCTTCCATGCGGAGCAGCTTCTCGGTCTCCTCTTCGGTGAGCGCGGTGACGGGGATGCCGGTCCACATCGAGACGATCTGGGCGATCTCGACCTCGGTGACCTCGACCACGCGCGACTTCTCGGGCTTGAGCCACTCTTCCTCGACAGCACGCTTCTCAGCGAGCGCCTGCTTCTCCTTGTCGCGCAACGCAGCCGCCTTCTCGAACTCCTGGGCCTCTATCGCGGCTTCCTTCTCCTGGCGCACGGCACGGAGACGCTCCTCCACCTCGCGCACGTCGGGAGGCGCGGTCATCGTCTTGATGCGCATCTTGCTGCCGGCCTCATCGACCAGGTCGATCGCCTTGTCCGGGAGGAACCGGTCCGATATGTAGCGGTCCGCGAGGTTCGCGGCGGCTTCGAGCGCGCCGTCGGTTATCGAGACACGGTGATGCGCCTCGTAGCGGTCGCGGAGCCCCCGCAGGATCTCGATCGTCTCTTCGACGCTGGGCTCGCCGACCTGGATCGGCTGGAAGCGCCGTTCGAGGGCGGAGTCCTTCTCCACGTACTTGCGGTACTCGTCGAGCGTGGTCGCGCCGATCGTCTGGAGCTCGCCACGCGCCAGTGCGGGTTTGATGATCGATGCTGCGTCGATCGCGCCTTCGGCCGCGCCGGCGCCGACGAGCGTGTGCATCTCGTCCACGAACAGGATGACGTCGCCGCGCTCGCGGATCTCCTTGATGACCTTCTTCAGCCGCTCCTCGAACTCGCCGCGATACTTCGAGCCGGCTACCAGGGCGGCCAGATCGAGCGTGTAGAGCTGCTTGTTGCGCAGAGTCTCGGGGACCTCGTCGGCCGAGATCTTCTGAGCGAGGCCCTCGACCACCGCGGTCTTGCCCACCCCGGGCTCACCGATGAGCACCGGGTTGTTCTTGGTACGGCGCGACAGGATCTGCATGACGCGCTCGATCTCCTGCACGCGGCCGACCACCGGATCGAGCTTGCCCTCGCGGGCCTGCTTGGTGAGGTTGCAACCGAACTCGTCGAGGAGCTGGCTCGACTCGCTCGAGTGCTCGTCTCCGCCCTGCTCGCCGGTCCTGCCGTTGTAGCCGGACAGCAGCTGGATGACGGCCGACCGCACCTTCTCCAGGTCAGCGCCGAGGTTGAGCAGGACCTGTGCGGCCACGCCCTCGCCCTCGCGGATAAGCCCGAGCAAGACGTGCTCGGTGCCGATGTAGTTGTGGCCGAGCTGCAGAGCCTCGCGCAACGACAGCTCGAGGACCTTCTTCGCACGCGGCGTGAAGGGAATGTGGCCGTTCGGGACGTAGGTACCGCGGCCGATCAGCTCTTCCACCTGCCCGTGGACGTCCTCCAGCGAGATGTTGAGCGACTCGAGCGCCTTGGCTGCGATGCCGTCCTGCTCGCGGATCAGGCCGAGCAGCAGGTGCTCGGTCCCGATGTAGTTCTGGTTGAGCATCCGCGCTTCTTCTTGAGCGTAGATGACGACCCGTCTGGCCTTCTCGGTGAATCTCTCGAACATGATGTTCTCCTATCACTACGCGTCGCATGTGACGCGGAAGATGCGGATCCATGGGCTGAGTATACCCGCGTGGAGTGACACTCGCCGCCCCCAACGGTGCCAAAGAAGCGAAACGGGTGCCATATCTGAGTGTGAGTCGCTCAGATGTTGCGCGAGTTCGCGACGCCGGTACCCGCGCGGCTCGCTCCGCGTCGCCCGGGGTCAGGCCTCGGGCCGCAGGTGCGGGAAGAGCAGGACGTCCCGGATCGAGGCGCTGTCTGTCAGGAGCATGACGAGGCGGTCGATGCCGATGCCCATCCCGCCCGCGGGGGGCATGCCGTATTCCATCGCCCGCAGGTAGTCCTCGTCGTAGCCCATGGCCTCTTCGTCGCCGCCGGCCTTCGCGTCCATCTGGGCGGCGAAGCGCTCGCGCTGGTCGATCGGGTCCACGAGCTCGGAGAACGCGTTCGCGATCTCGCGGCCGGCCACGATGAGCTCGAACCGGTCGGTGAGCTCGGGCTCGTCCGGCTTCTTGCGCGCCAGCGGCGAGGTCTCGAGCGGGTAGTCGGTCACGAACGTCGGCTGGACCAGGAACCTCTCCACGAGCTTCTCGAACAGCTCGGTGATCAGCTTGCCCTTGCCCCAACCCTTCTCGAACGGCACCTCGTGCTTGCGGCACAGTGCCCGAAGCTCCTCGAGCCCTCGCGCGAACGAGACGTCCTCGCTGGCGGCCTCGGAGGTGAGCTCGATCATCGTCGCGCGACGCCACGGTGAGCCGAAATCGACCTCGACGCCTTGGTAGGTGACGGCCGTGGAGCCGAGCACCTCTCTCGTCACGGTGCGCACGAGCCCCTCGAGCAGGTCCATCATCGAGCGAAGGTCGCCGAAAGCCTGATAGCACTCGAGCATCGTGAACTCGGGGTTGTGCCTGACCGAGATGCCCTCGTTGCGGAACGAGCGGTTGATCTCGTACACCCGCTCGAACCCGCCGACCAGCAGCCTCTTGAGGTACAGCTCGGGGGCGATGCGCAGGTAGAACTCCATGTCGAGCGCGTTGTGGTGTGTCGTGAACGGCTTGGCGGTCGCTCCGCCCGGGATCGGGTGCAGCATCGGGGTCTCGACCTCGAGATAGCCCTCGCCGTCCATGAACCGCCGGATCGCTGCGATGATCGCGAACCGCTTCGCGAAGGTGTCCCGGACCTCGGGGTTCGCGATGAGGTCGACGTAGCGCTGGCGATAGCGCGTCTCGGTGTCCGACAGGCCGTGAAACTTCTCGGGTAACGGCCGGAGCGACTTCGAGAGCAGCTCGATCGACACGGGGGCGACCGAGAGCTCGCCGCGGCGCGTGCGCAGCACGGTGCCTTCAGCGCCGATCCAGTCCCCCAGGTCGAGGTCCTTGACCTTCGCGAACGCCTCTTCTCCCAGCACGTTCACGCGGCAGAAGAGCTGGAGGTCGCCGGTTGCGTCCCTCAGCACGATGAACAGCGCCTTGCCCTGGTCGCGAAGGGCGACCACGCGGCCCGCGACGTGCACCGTGTCCGGGGTCTCTTCGCCGTCGGCTAGGCCGGCGTACGTCTCGGAGAGGCTGGCCGCGCGCGCATCGACGTCGTAGCGGAGCCGGTACGGCTCCTCCCCGTTCGCGCGCAGGGCATCGAGTTTCGCCCGGCGGACAGCGATCGGATCGTCGCTGTCCAGGGTCTGCGGATCGCGGTCCTCAGCGGCCATGGCGTCCCGCCTTGCGGTCCCTAGTGGTGGATTGACACGATCGTGTACTCGAGGACCTTGCCCGAGGGCAGGGACACCGGCACGCTATCGCCCTTCTTGCGGCCCATTATGGCCTGTCCCACCGGGGATTCGTTGCTGATCTTGTCGGCCGCGGGATCGGCTTCTGCCGAGCCCACGACGCGATAGAGATGGATCTCGCCGTCGGCGTCCCGCAGCTCGACCTTGCTGCCGAGGACGACCTTGTCGTTCTTCTTCGGGCTCACGATGATCGTGGCGTGGGCCAGGATCTGATTGACCTCGAGGATCCGGGTCTCGACCATCGCCTGCTCGTTCTTGGCGTCGTCGTACTCGGAGTTCTCGGAGATGTCCCCGAACTCCTTGGCTTCCTTGATCCGCTCGCCAACCTCGCGACGCTTGACGGTTTCGAGGAAGTGAAGCTCGTCTTCGAGCTTCTGCTGGCCTTCGGGGGTGAGTGCAATCTCTTTGTTCATGTGGCGCTTCTGCTCCCATCGGGCGCGGCCCCTTCCCCTCCAGGGGGAACCGCGTAGCCGGACCCTTACGCAATGCGTAGGCCGCCCGTTATCGGGGCGGCCCTCGCGTGAGTTTCGCCAGAGTATAGCGCCCCTGCCCGCATACGCAAGTCGCGGGCGTTCAGCGCATGGCGGCGGTGTGGCTGGGATCAGCCCTTGTCAGAGGTGTCGGAATCCGAGTCCTTCTCGGCCAGCTTCGCCTTGTCGGCGGCCGCGGACTTCTCGTCCTCCTCCTCGAGCTTGCCGTCGATGCCGTCCTTCATCGCCTTCGCCGACTTCCCGAACATCTTCGCGAGCTTGGGAAGCTGGGTCGGACCGAAGATCACGAGCACGACGACCAAAATGATCCAGATCTCGGGTCCACCAGGCAGACCGAATGCAGCCATGACTCTCCTCCAACACGTCTACGGGAATCTTCTTCGGCCCCAGGGCCGGTTGCGCACCGCCGTGAAGCGTACACCTAGCGCGCTTCGGGCGCTACGACCTCACGCCTCGAGAGGTAGTACAGGGTATGGAGCAACTCTTGGACCGGATCGGTGTTGTGCAAGGTCACACCGTCCGGAACCTGCACCATGACCGGGGTGTAGTTGAGCAGGACCCGCAGGCCCGCGTCCGCCAGACGGTCGGCCACCGCTTGGGCGGCCTCGGGCGGGACCGCGATGACGCCGATGGCGATCGCCTGCTTCCGGACGACGCGCTCGAGGTCCTTCATGTCGAGCACGACCAGGTCGCCTATGCGGCCACCGATCTTGCCGGGGTCGGTGTCGAACACCGCCGACACGATGAAGCCGTGCTTGCTGAGTCCCGCGTATCGGGCGATCGCTGAGCCCAGGTTGCCGGCCCCGACCAGCGCCAGACGGTGGACGTGGTCCGACCCGAGGATGTGCTGGATCCGCTCGACGAGCGTCTGCACGTCGTAGCCGATCCCACGGCGGCCGAACGAGCCGAAATGGGTCAGGTCCCTGCGGATCTGGGCGGGGTTCACCCGCGCCAACTCACCGAGACGCGCGGACGAGACGGTCATCTCCCCGCTGGAGCGCAACTGGAGCAGCACGTTCAGGTACGCGGGGAGCCGCTCGATGACCCCACCCGGGACGTGCTCCTGGACCTCGCTCATGGCGGCAGCAACTCCATGCGGATCGCGTCGGCCCGCGCCAGCGCGGGACGGTCCGCGGCAGCTGCCTTGGACACCGCCAATAGTAACTGTGGTTACAAAGTCGGCGCAACCGGCGCGCCAACCGTGCGGGCGCCGCGGGCGGCGACGGCTGCGGCCTGCGTCAGAACGCCGCGCCCTCCAGGGCGTGCGCGCACGCGCATGGGCGCTCGCGCGGGAGAGCCGGGATCATCGCGTGCAGGAGCGCCCGTACCTTCTCGTTGTTCTCAGCGAAGACGCGGACGACCTCATCGTTCGACACCGGCTCGACGCCTTCCGCACCTGCATCGTGATCGGTGATCAGCGAGATGTTGCAGTAGCAGATCTCGAGCTCGCGCGCGAGGTAGCACTCCGGGTACTGGGTCATGTTGATGACTTCCCAGCCCTGGGACGCGAACCACCGCGACTCCGCGCGTGTCGAGAAGCGCGGGCCCTGGATGACGACGACGGTGCCGGTCTCGTGAACGGTGATCCCGAGCGCGCGGGCCTGCTCGATCGCGACCACGCGCATCGTGGGACAGTACGGGTCGGCCGACGAGACGTGCGTGGTCACGGGCCCATCGTAGAACGTGTCCTTGCGGCCCCAGGTGCGGTCGACGAACTGGTCGCAGATGACGAAGTCGCCGGGCTTCACGTCCGGCTGTAGCGATCCGCACGCGTTCGGGCCGATGATCCGGCTGACGCCGAGCTCCTTCATCGCCCAGACGTTGGCGCGGTAGTCGATCATGTGCGGAGGCAGCTCGTGCGCCAGACCGTGGCGGGGCAAGAAGGCGACAGTGCGGCCACCGATCTCGCCAACGGTGACCGGCGAAGATGGCGCGCCGTACGGAGTGTCGATGATGAACTGCTCGGCACCGTCGAGCAGCGAGGTGAAGCCGCTGCCGCCGAACACGCCGATCTCTGCGTGCGGAGAAGCCATGGTGTCCACTCCCGTCGGAGATGCGCCCGTAGATGGCCACGCCCGCCAGGGCGCGACCGTGCGGATTGTAGCGCACGGAGGCCGGCCTCTGAGCCCCGCAGCCGGTCACGCACAGGCGCGGCCCACAGATACTTGAGAGCCCACGCCGGCTGCAGCGACGACCGCCGTCGGAACGGCGGGCGCGGAGGGGACCGGGACCATCAGTGCTCGTCCGAAGCTGTTCGAACGATCACTCCAAGGCTGCTCGAGCACCGCGGCGCCGGAGACCGCTTCCATGAACGCGGCGGCTTGGGCGTCGGTATGGTCTGCGTGATGGAGGAGCAGCGCCTCGAGCGTGCATGGGCACCTGGGAGCTCCCCACTCGCGCTCACCGTGGTGGGCCAGCACGGCGTGCATCAGGCGCAGCGCCGTCTGCTCGGGAAGCGGACGGGCTGCTTCGCGGATCGCCGCCGACAGCAAACGCTCTCCCAGGACGACGTGGCCGATCAGATGGCCGGCGTCAGTGAGCCCTATCGACGTGTCCGCCGAGAGCTCGTCGACCTTGCCGACATCGTGCAGCAGGGCAGCCGCCAGGAGCACGTCGCCGTCAGCCTGTGGATATGCCGCGGTGAGAGCCAGACACACGTTCGCGACCGACACGGTGTGCTCCAGCAGCCCTCCGACGTAGGCATGGTGTCGGCCGACCGAGGCGGGGCATGACGAGAAGCGGCCGATGAACCCGGGCGCCCCGAAGATCGTGCGCACCACCGCACGGATCCGCTGGTCTTTGATCCTGCGCACCAGCCCTCGCAACTCTGCGACCAGCTCATCGCGGTCGCGGGTGCCGGCAGCAAGGAAGTCCCGGGGGTCGAACCCGTCGGTCGGCTCGAGCGAGTCGACGGTGACTCGGCGTACGCCGCGGAACGTCGTCACAAGCCCACGGACGCGCACGACCGACCCTATGGGCAGCGATTCGTCCAGACTGCCCGGCCGGAACATGACGGCAGGCATCCTGCCCGTGCAATCGGCGACCTCGAGGGCGAGGTAGGGTTCGCCGGTCCTGGCCGAACGGATGTCACGAGAACGCAGCGCGAACGGGCAGTCGACTCTCGACCCCTCGCTCAGGTCCCTGATGTACTGCTCCTTCATCGCGCGCCTCCGTCTGCAACGATCACCTCTGACACGCTCATCGTATCGGGGGGCTCTGACACCAGGCCCCGCGCTCGCGCTGGGATACCATGACAGGGAATCGATCGCTTACCGCCCGTCGAGAAGGACCTCCCGTGTCCCGCCGCGCACTCGCCTTCATCGCGATCCTCATCGGACTCTCCGCTCTCGCGGCCGGATGCAGCCCGCGCTACGCGCTGCGCTTCGAGACGACGGGGGCGCCACTCACGGGTCCGCAGGCGGAAGCGCTCGCGTCGACCACCGATATCGGCGCGCTCGCCAGCATCACGGCGACGGACGCCATCGCCATGCGTGCCCAGGTGCTCGCCGACCTGCGTACCCGGGGCGACCTCGGTCAGCGTGCGGCGGACCTGCTGACGGTGGGCTTCCCTGAGAGCACATCGGCGGTGCCGGTACTCGTGCGCGCATCCACGGTCGACGGGATCGACGCGGTCATCGTGGTCGAAGCGTTCGGCAGTGAGCGCGAAAACCTCACGCACAGGCGGCTGTGGGTGTTCGACCGCGTGTCGGGCGCCGTGCTGCGGGCCGCCTCGTTCAGATAGAGGCCCGCGCCATCGATCCCGTGGAGTCGGCAGCCTCGCCGAACTCGGCAGCGAGCGACGCCGCGACGATGAGCCGCGCGATGGCCGGCGCCCCTCCCGCGAGCGCACGACGCCGCACGATCCCCCAGAAGTAGGACTCCATGCGCGCGGGCGCGACCTGGCGCGACGCCCCCTCGGCAAGGAACCGGGCGGCCGTGACCCGCCGGGCCTCCTGGGCGACTCTCTCGGGCGCCCCCGCCGACGTCGCAGCCGCGACGAGGCGCGACAACGCCGCGTCGAACGTGTTCTGTACGTGTCCGTTCATGAAGAGCTCCTATCGAACGTAGGTTCGATAGGAGCATACGGAACGGCTCTGACACCGGTCGGGCGGGACTAGGAGGTCTCTTCCTCCATGATGCAGTCGATGCTGTCCCTGTTGACCGCGATGTACTTCACCCGATGCAGCGGCTCCTCCGCGCCGACCGTCGAGATGGTGGCGTCGGTCACCGGGAAGAAGTCCTTGCCCTTCGAGTTGAGCGCGTCGGTGAGACGGCTGCCGGCGAGCACATGCAGGTCGCCTTCGATCTGAAGGCTCCTGATGAGGATGACGACGTGAAGCCGGTCCTTCTGTGAGTACATGAAGCCCCCTCGCTTGTGGCCACACCGTGGTCCCGGTGCGCTCCCGCCGCGATTCTACCTTTGCTGCACGATGCTGGAAAGCGCGAGCCTGAGCCAGTCGGCGAGCGCGAACTCGATGACCGTGACCGTGAGCGCAAGGAGGATCGCGGGCCACGCGTCGCGCAGACGCGCCGCAGAGCGCTCGAAACGGGGGACGGACGCGATGACGATCAGGTTGACCGCGCTGAAGGTCACGAGGATGCAGATGGCGGTCACGACCGCGTAGCCCGCCCCCAGCAGCGGCGCCCCCCAGACGAGCACGCCCAAGGTCGCGGGCGCCGCAGCGAACCACACTAGTCCCTTCCATGGCTCCCCGAGCACGCGACCGGTCCCCGGCCTCACCCACAGCCCGGAGTTCACGGTCGGGACCATGACGAGAGGGAGCGCGAACCCGGCGCCGAGCCCGCTGGCCAGACGGAGCAGGTTCGTGGTCTCGCGGAGGCCCATGTAGGAGGTCAGCCCGTCCCAGGCCATGAACGCGAGCGCGGCGACCCCGATGCCCAGGATCCACGCGGGAGGCATGTCCTGGTGCCGGCGGCCCCGGTCCACAAGCGCGATGACCGCGAGCGATACCACGAACCCGATGTAGATCCCTGTGTCTCGGGCACACACGGGCAGCTGCACGCCGCCGGCAGTGAACGACCGGTCAGCGAGCTGGTGGCACAGCCCGAATCCCAGCCAGTGCATCGCGGTCTCGAGCATCGAAGTCCCGTCCCGGATCCCCCGGATACGACACGGCGGACCCGGCGCTTAGCCGGGCCCGCCGTCAGTCGTCAGCTGGTCGGGATGGCGGGATTCGAACCCACGACCTCTCGGTCCCGAACCGAGCGCTCTACCAAGCTGAGCCACATCCCGACGAGGTCGTATCCTACACGGTCACGTCACGGCGCGTAAAGGACGGAAACGGAAGGGCCCGATCCGCTTGCAGATCGGGCCCTTCGAACATGCGAGTGACTGTTGTGAGCCGGCTACGGCGCGGAGGTGACGACCTTCAGGCGGTCGTGGCACGGCTGGCAGAACTTCGACTCGATGTGGCATGTGTCGCACTCGTTGACCGGATCGGCCAGGTACGCGTTCTCCGAGGGGATCTCGGTCTTGAGCGTCGCGGCCTCAGCCTTGGCGGCGCCCAGCTCCTCGATGATCGCCTTCGCGGCGTCGCCGTGGGCCTTGACCGACCAGTCGGCCGCCTTGTGGCTCTCAGGCACGAGCTCGAAGGTCGGGGTGTGGCACGTCGAGCAGGTGCCCGGGGCCGCCTTCGCCTGGGGGCCGGTCATCTTGACCTTGCCCTCGAGGTCGTGGCAACGGAAGCAGTACTTCATCTGCATGAAGTCCGGGTGCAGGACGTTCTTCGTGCCGTTCGGCGCGACGAGCGTCGGAGGCGCGGCCGCGTCGTTGTGCGCGACGCGGTTGTGGCACACGGTGCACCAGATGCCGGCGTCAGCGTGGACCTTGTGGTTGATGATCATGCCCTCGGTCGGAGTGGCCTCGCGGTTCGGCGAGTGGCACTGGACGCACTGCTGGCTGCCCATCTCCTTGCCGCCCTTGAGCGCCAGGGCGGAGCCCGGGTTCAGCGGCAGGTCGAACGTGTTGCCGACGGTCGGGATGACCTCGAGGCCCGACTTCACCTTCGCGAGCAGGAAGGTGATCGGGTCGGCGTTGACCGGCTCATGGCACGCCATGCATGAGACGTGGTTGTGGACCGACTTCTCGTACGCCGCGATCGTGTCGTCCTGCACCTTGTGACAGATCTGGGCGCAGAAGAACTTCGTCGAGGTGGCGCCGAGCGCGATTATGACGAACGCGGCAAGGCCGAACACGATCGCGAACGTCCACATGATGTACCGCGGCCTGCGGACCGGGTCCTTGAACCCCGCCAGGGAGATCTTCGCCATTCCCATCGCTCCTTCAAAGCCCAACCCGTGGAAGATACCGAACCCTGCTCCGGCGGGCTTGTACAAGAAGCGCCCCTCCCGCCGGTGCCAACATTATGTGAACGCACACACCCGCGCAAGCGCGCGGGCAAAGCCCGCTGATGGCGGCCTCAGGTTGATGGTTCGCCGTCAGCTCGCCGATTCCTGCACGGGCTTCACTCCGGCGAGCCGCTCCGGGCGCGAAAGGAGCAGGGCGAGCGCGGCACCGGCCATCAACAGGGCGCTCAGGACGAACGGCGCGGCCGGGGAGACCTGGTCCCACAGGACCCCGGCGACCAGGCTCGCGGGCAGCGCCGCCAACCCGATGGCGAAGGTGTACGCGCCCAGGGCGGTCGCGCGTAGCTGCCCGGGGACGAGGTCGACCACGAACGCCCGCGTCATCCCCTCGGTGGCCGCATAGGGCAGCCCGTAGAGCGCGAACAGGACCCAGATGGACACCGGTGTTCCCGCCAGCGCGAAACCGGCGTAGACGACGGCGTATCCCGCGAAACCGAAGACGATGAGGCGCTTGCGGCCGACGCGGTCCGAGAGGTGGCCCAGCGGGGTCGCCAGCACGGCCGCCACGAGGTTGAACACGAAGTACATCAGAGGGATGAGAGCCGCCGGGTTCCCGACGTTCTGAGCCCGGAGGATGAGCATCGCGTCCGACGAGTTGCCGAGCGAGAAGGCGACGCTGATCAGAGTGAACACGGTGAAACCGGCACCGAGCTGCCGGAACGGAAGCAGCGAGGTCCCTGGGCCGGACCGCTCGACCCCCGCGGGGCGGCGGACCTCGCGCACGGCGACCAACACGAGGACCACCGCAAGCGAGCCCGGGATCGCCGAGAGCCAGAAGATCGTCCGATAGCCGTTCGGAACGAACGTGAGCACCGCCCACGCGGTCAGCGGCCCGATCGCAGCGCCGACCGTGTCGAGCGCCCGATGGAAGCCGAAGTCCCTGCCCCTGCGTTCGGGTGTCCCCGAATCGGCGATGAGGGCATCGCGCGGCGGCGTCCGAACGCCCTTCCCGAACCGGTCTGCGACACGCAGCGCAAGCACCGCGGGCCACCCGGGAACGATCGCGAGCAACGGTTTCACGAGGTTCGACAACGTGTAGCCGAGCGCCACCAGAGGACGCCTGCGGTCGATGCGGTCGGACAACCTGCCGGACGCGACCTTCACGAACGAGGCGGTCGCCTCCGCGAGCGACTCGATGAGCCCGATGGCGCTGACAGGCGCGTGCAGCACGTTCACGAGGAAGAGCGGGAGGACCGGGTAGACCATCTCCGACGAGGCATCGGTCAGCAGGCTGACCAGGCCGAGCACGACGATGTTGCGCGGCACCCGGCCAGACCGGCCGTCCGTGACGGTCGCGTCGGGCAGTCCCCTCTCTTCAGGAGACGCCATGCGCTCAGCCCAACTCGAGCACGATCTCGACCTCGACCGGTGCTCCGAGCGGGAGCGACGCGACCCCGACGGCGGCGCGCGCGTGGCGCCCGTCCTCGCCGAACGCGGCGAGGACCACCTGGCTCGCGCCGTCCACCACCGCGGGCTGAGACGTGAACCCCGGCGCTGAGGCCACGTAGCCGGTCACCTTGACGGCCGCGGTCACCGAGTCGAGGTCACACACGGTCGACGCGGCGGCGAGCGCATTGAGGGCGCAGCGTGCGGCGCAGGACCTCGCCGTATCGACGTCGACCTCCCCGCCGACCGTACCGGTCGCCATCAAGGCACCGTCGACCGTGGGGAGCTGCCCCGAGGTGAAGACCAGCGAGCCCGCCCGCACGGCAGGCACATAGGAGCCCAGCGCGACCGGACGTCCCGGCAACACATGCCCCGCTGCGCGAAGCGCGGACTCGACCTTCTCGTTCTCGCTCACTGTCGTCCCCTCTCCCGTGGTACGGCGGGACCGAATATAGCACCGGGAACTGTGGCATCGCGCCCGGGCATGGTGTTTGCATACCCCATCGGGTATATTTCGCGATGCCATGCTCGACCCCCTGTGAATCGAGAGGACTCCATGAACGTCGCCCATATCGATCCCGACCGCTGCGACCGGGCCCCGGGTTGCCCCGCAGCCCGAGTCTGTCCCACCGGAGCCATATTCCGTCCGAGCCCCTTCGGCCCATGGCGAGTAGAATCAAGTGCGTGCTCGGGATGCGGTGCCTGCCTGCGGGTATGCCCGACCGGGGCTGTCTCGATGCGAGCCCGTGAGGAGAGCTGACCGACATGATCAACGTACAGGTACTCGATCGACCCGCGCAGACCGCCTGTTTCAGCGGCGGCTGAGGGCCGTCCTGGTCTCCGGAGGAGATCACATCGATCATCCGCGAAGAGATGCAGCGCCGCTTCGGCGATGCAGCGCGGATCGACTACATCAACATCGAGGATCCGAGCGCGGCCGAAGCGCACTCCGCGATCCTCGGCGAGGTCCGTGAGGCGGGCCTGCTGTATCCGGTCACCGTCATCGATGGTGAGGCGGTCTACGACGGCGCGGTATCGTATCCGGCGATACTTCGCCAGGTCGAGTCACGCCTGAGCGGCGCGGCATGAGCGATCAAGCGGCGGCCCCGGTCTCGATCGAGCCGTGCGCCTCGTACGCTCCCGAGTCGGTCATGGAGGCCGTGTCGGCCGCCTTGGCCCACCTCGGAGGGATGTCGGCCTTCGTCAAGCCCGGCCAGAGCGTCCTGCTCAAGGTGAACCTGCTGACGAAGGCGGAGCCGGCGCGAGCGATCACCACGCATCCTGAGGTCGTTCGGGCGGTCGTCCGGCTCGCCAAGGAAGCGGGCGCCGGCAGTGTCGTCATCGCCGACAGCCCCGGTGGCCGCACGAGCGCCCAAGCCGCGCGGGCGATCTTCGAGGCCAGCGGGCTGGCTGTCGTCGCGCACGATGAGGACGTGGAGACGGTCCTGCTCGACGACGCCGTGGTGCGGGTCGCGGCCCCCGGCGGTCATCTCTACCAGCACTTCAACCTCGGGCGCGCCGCCGTCGAGGCGGACGTCCTGATCGACATGCCGCGCCTCAAGACGCACGGCTTCATGATGATGACCGGAGCGGTGAAGAACCTGTTCGGCTGCATCCCGGGGCTGGAGAAGGCGCAGTTCCACGTCAAGGTCCCCGACCGCGCCGACTTCGGCGAGATGCTCGTGGACCTGATGCTCGCGTGCAAGCCGGAGCTCTGCATCATGGACGCCATCATCGGCATGGAAGGCGCCGGTCCCGCAGGCGGCACTCCCCGCCACATCGGAGCGGTCCTCGCCTCTGCCGACCCTGTGGGGATGGACGTGGTCGCGGCAGCGATCACGGGCTTCGACCCGATGGAGGTCTACACGATCGCCGCGGCGAACCGGCGTGGCCTCGGCCCGCGCACCGCTGACGAGGTCCCGACGGTGGGCGCCGCGTGGCGCAGCATCGCGGTGCAGGGGTTCGCGCACCCGGCCAAGGACGTGGCCCGCAACATGCCGCCGGCGGTCCAGAAGTGGGTGCGCGCCCGCGTGGTCTCGCGGCCGTGGCTCGAGCACCCCGACCGGTGCAACGGCTGTCGGACGTGCGAGAAGGAGTGCCCCGTCCACGCCATCAAGATGGTCGACGGGAAGCCGGTCTACGACTACACGGACTGCATCCGCTGCTACTGCTGCCAGGAACTGTGCCCGAAGCACGCGGTGGGCCTCAAGCAGCCTTGGTTCGTGCGCAGCCTGGTGGTCCGGGGCGGGTCCGAGCGCGCCTAGCCGCTCGCCGCGCGCGCGAGCACACGCTCGAACGCGCGCTACCGTCCAGTCGTGACCTTCACTGCTAGATCGCTGCGGCGTCCACTTCCCCCGCGGGCGCTCCCCACTCTGCAAGCACGACGCCGCCGAGCACGAT
This sequence comes from Coriobacteriia bacterium, assembly GCA_036508875.1. Taxonomy (GTDB): domain Bacteria; phylum Actinomycetota; class Coriobacteriia; order Anaerosomatales; family PALSA-660; genus PALSA-660. The sequence continues at coordinate 35,953 of DATCGP010000073.1, forward strand.
CGCGGCCCCTAGCAGCTGCACGGGCGTGAGACGTTCGAGGGGGAATGCCATCGCGGCGAAGATGACCGCGAACGGCAGTTCGAGAGTGGAGACGACCGCAGCCTGCGGCGCACCCATCCTCTGGATGCCGCCCAGGTAGAGCATGATCGCCGCCAACGTCGGTATCGCGACCATGAGAGCGACCGACCCCCACGCGATCCAGTCCCAGCCCCCTACCGAGCCCGCGGTGCCGGACGCCACCGCTGCGACCGTCATCTCGACGGCGGACATCGCGAAGACATACGCCATCAGCGTCAAGCGCGGCGTGCGGGCCATCGTCCGGAACGACAGCACGTTGAACACCGCGTAGCCGAGGCCGGCGCCGAGCCCGAGGAGCACCCCGAGCGGCTGCAGCATGGTGTTCGAGCCGAGGACGCCGGCGGCGAGCGCGCATCCGACGAACGTCAGGGCCACGGCGGCGACACGTCGCGGCGGGAAGCGCTCCTTCAAGAAGAGCCAGCCGATCACGGAGACAAGGGCCGGGTAGGTGTAGAGCAGCACCGTCGTGACCGGTGTGCCGATCATCTTGTTCGCGATCGCGTAGCACAGGCTCGCCGCGCCGTACCCCGACAGCGACATGGCGGCGAAGCGCGCGAGGTCGTCTCTCGAGACGCGCAGCGATGCGGGGTCCCGGAACGCCTGCATCGCCGTCATCACGGCGGCTGCTATGGCGAAGCGCACAGCAAGCATCGACATCGGCTCGGCCCCGTGCTCGATCGCCCACCTCTGCAGGATGCCGAGCGTGGCGAAGCACGCCGCCGAGGCGACCACCGCAACGACCGCTGCGCGTCTGCCAGACGGCACCGGGCCCTATGCTTCCGCGGCGGGCGCCGGGACCGACACGCCGATCTGCCGCAGCTTGATCCGGAAGTCGTGCGAGTTGGCTGAGGTCGCCAGCCCGTCCTCGACGGTGATGACGCCCGCCTGCAGCAGCTTGATCAGGGACTGGTCGAACGTCTGCATGCCGTAGTACTCGCCCTCGTTCATCGCGTCGCGGATCTTGTACGTCTGCTCGGGATCGAGGATGTACTCGCGGATCGTGCCGGTCATGACCAGCGCTTCGACCGCTGGCACCAGCCCGCCGCCCACGGCCGGCAGCAGCCGCATCGAGATGATCCCGCGCAGCGTGGCGGCGAGCATGATGCGGGCCTGCCGCTGCTGGTACGGCGGGTAGAAGTCGATGACGCGGTTGATCGTCTCGGTCGCGTCGATGGTGTGAAGGGTCGAGAGGACCAGGTTGCCGATCTCCGCTGCTGTCAGCGCCGTGAACACCGTCTCGGCGTCGCGCATCTCGCCGATGAAGATGATGTTCGGGTCCTGCCGCACGACGTGCCGCAGGGCCTCGTCGTAGCTCGATGTGTCGATCCCGATCTCTCGCTGCTCGATGACGCAGCCGATGTCCTCGTGCACGACCTCGATCGGGTCCTCGACCGTGATGATGTGCCCGTCCCGCGTCCGGTTTATGTAGTCGATCATCGTCGCGAGAGTCGTCGTCTTACCCGAGCCCGCGGTGCCGGTCACCAGCACGAGGCCGCGCTTCTCGTTCGCGAGCTGCTCCACCACGGGAGGCAGGCCCAACTCGCTGAAGTTGAGGCGCTTCGAGGAGACGCGCCGCGCGGTCAGCGAGACGGTGCCCCGCTGCCGGAAGACGTTGACGCGGAAGCGCCCGACGCCCGGGGCAGCGTACGCGAAGTCGACGTCGTCGCCACTCTCGAACACCGGGAGGTGCCGGTCCTCGAACATCTCGAGGGCGATGGCGACCATCTCGTCAGCTCCCAGGACCGGCTGGTCCCGAAGTATGGAGAGCCGGCCGTCGACGCGGATCGCGGGAGGGCTGCCGGCCTTCAGATGCAGGTCGGACGCGTCCCTCTCCGACATCATCGCGAGCAAAGCGTCGATCCTCGCCATGGCTGGTCCGCCCCTCACCGTCCGTGTGGCCTTCACCCCGGCGCCGTTCCACTCGCAGCGCCGCGGACATCGTACCGCGAGACCACGGGTGGAGGTCCGCGGCGTGTGAGGCATTCGTACGCGCGGAGCGGCGAGATCAGGCCTGCCGCAGCCGCGGCATCGAGTAGCCGAGCACGCCGACGAGGAGGAAGAACACGCCGAGCGCCACCATCATCGGCAGCACCCCGTACATCTGGGCAGCGAGCCCGGCTCCGGCGAGTCCGATCACGGTGGCTATGCGCGAGATCGTGGTCCTTACGGCGAAGACGCGGCCGCGAGTCTCCGGCTCCGTGTAGGTTTGCAGGAGCGTGATCATCGGGATGCCGAAGTACTGGTTCGCTATGCCTGCCAGGAACAGCACGACCGCGGCGGTCCACAGGTCGTGGATGAACATGAACGGCAGGAACAGCACGCCGAAGGCGATGATCCCGCGCAGGTACTTGCGCCCGGCGCCGGTGGGTCCGGACATGCCGATCGCCACCGCACCGACGAGCACCCCGACGGTGGTGGCGAGATCGACGACCGTGAGGCGCAACGCCGGCGGCAGGGCGTTGCCGGTGTATACATCGAGGGCGAGCAGCACGCTCAAGGTCATCGTGGCGCCGCCCCCCAAAGCGATCGCCGCATAGGTCATCACCACCCCGCGAAGCACGCCGTCGTTCCTGATCCTCTCGAGCCCGGCCCGCAGGTCGTCCCTGATCACCGACAGGCTGAGCTTCGGCAGCGCCCGTGCGAGCGCGCGGTGTCCGACCGCAAGCACGAAGCCAGCCGAGATCAGGAAGGTGATGGCGTCGACCCAGAAGGCGGTGCCGTAGCCGATCGTGGCGACCAGCGCGCCACCGAAGCCGATTCCGAGCAGCTCCGAGATGGACGACGTGGTCATGTCCAGAGAGTTCGCAGCCATCAGCTCGTCCTGGGACACGACCGCAGGGATGAGCGCCATCCGGGACGGCTCGAAGAACAGAGCCACCGTGGAGCTCACGAACGCCAGTAGGTACACGAGGGTGATCTTCCAGCCGACCGGCATCGCTGTGACCGCGACCACCGCCATGCCGGACACGAAGCCGGCGCGGAGCAGGTCGGCCGAGATCATCGTCCGTCGGCGGTCCCACCGGTCCACCAGCGGGCCCGCGATCAGTCCGAAGAGCGCCGCAGGCAGGAACGTGATGGCGAAGACGATGCCCATCTGGGTGAGCGAGCCGGTCAGCTGGAAGACCATGATGCTCAGACCGACCTGGTTGATCTTGTCCCCGACGATGGAGACGGTCTGGGCGATCCAGAGCGAACGGAAGTCGGCGCGCTTCAGCGGAGTCAGCACCGAGCGAGCCACCCGTTCATCCCTCCCTACGGCCTGCAAGCTCCGACGAAGTACTGCCAGTAGACCGGATCGATGCTGACCACGTCACCGGTGTGCGGTGCGTGCACCATCTTCCCGTTCCCGAGATAGATCGCGACGTGGTGGATCGGGCTGTAGAAGAAGAGCAGGTCACCGGGCTTCAGGTTGGCGCGGCTCACGCGCGCGCCGTAGTTGATCTGCATCCGTGACGAGTGCGGCAGGCTCACACCCACCTGCGCGTAGACGAACCGGGTGAACCCGGAGCAGTCGAACGAGCGGGGTCCCGAGGCAGCCCACACGTAGGGCCGGCCGAGGTACTTCAGCGCGATGCTCACGATCCCGCTGCGTGGTGCACGCGCCGGGTCGCCCCAGTTCCAGCCGGTCCCCTTGCTGCTGCCCTTCGCCTTCTTCGCGTCCTTGGCGCGACGAGCGTTGTCGGCCGCTTTGAGTGCCGCGACTTCCTTCTCGACGCCCTTAAGGAGAGACTTGGCCTTCGCCTGAGCCGCAAGTACCTCGCGGCGGTGTGTCACCATCTTGTCGTAAACCTGCTTCGCCGCGTCCTGAGCGGGCTTGAGCTGGGCCTCGGCGTCGACCTTGCTGGTCCGCAGCGTCCCGAGCTCCGCGACCGTGAGCGCCTCCTCCTGGTTCTGCTGGTTCAGGAAGTCCCACATGGCGGCGAAATCGTCGAAGCTCGCGCTGCCCAGCAGGACGTCGAGCAGCCCCAACGGCCCATTGCGGTACATGGCATCGGCGCGGGCGGCGAGAGAGTCCTGCAGGACATTCGTCCTCGCGTCGATCTTGGCGATGTCAGCCTGGATCTTCAGGACCTTCCCGTGGAGGTCGTCATACGAGATCTTGGCCTCGTTGTAGTTCTCGGTGGCCGCCTCGGCCTGAAGATCCAGCGAGTCGACCTGTGCCTGGATCCGCACGGCCTGGGCCATCTTCGCCTTGGTGGCAGCGCTCGTCTTCGCGGCGAAGGCGGTCCCTGCCGGCAGGATCACCAAGCATGCTAGGAGTGCCGCAACGGCGCATATGGACTTCCTGATGATCGATCACTCCCTCATCGGCGAAGTACCGCCCGACGGGACACAAACCCGGTCATGGTAACACTCGCGGTCAGTCCCGGGTCAGTCCCAGGCACAGTCCGTCGAGCAAGGATCCGGCCAACGCCTGCACCGAATGGTCGTCGAGGGACGCGTCCGCGAGGCGCACGACCGTGGGAGCGCCGTCCGCCAACGAAGCACGCACCGCGCCGGCGAGCGCGGCGGCCATCGCGTCTCCACGCGATCCACAATCGACGTCCCCGTTGCAAGCCTCCGCGTTCGCGGTCATCACGACGACGAGGTCCGCTTCCCCGACGTCGGACGATGTGGCCACCCGCACGGTGGCAGCCGGCTCGGCTGCCTGGGCGAGGTTCGCAAGGCGCGACGCCACGAGCTCTGTCTCCGGTTCGCACACGAGCACGACGCGGACTCCCCTCAGCACTGCAGCCGCCCGCACCGGAGAGGCGCGCAGCTCCGACGGAGGCGTTGCCGACCTGCCGGCCCATGCGTGCCGCAGGCCATCGAGGGCGCGGACCGTCTCCGGGCCCACGATGCCGTCGGCTGCGATCGCGGTGTTCTCCTGGAAGTCATGCACCGCGCGCTCCGTGAACGAACCGAAGATGCCATCCACCTCGCCGGTCGCGAAGCCGAGAGCGCTGAGCGCCGACTGCACGGCGCGGACGTCATGGCCGTGCAGGTAGGGGTAGCGCAGGTACAGGAGGCGGTCTCCGAGAGTGAAGGTCGCATCGACCAGCGCCGCCCACGTCAGGGGGCCGACCTCGCCATCCTCGTCGAGACGGTGCTCCGCTTGGAAGGCGAGCACGGCCGCGCACGTGGCTCCGAGGAAGACGCCGTCCACACCGGATGGGCCGAGATCCGCTCCGAGCGCGACCAGCCTGCGCTGGACGTCCTCGACCGCTGCGCCACGGTCACCTGTGTGGATAGGTCTCACACGCGCCCTCTCGATCGTCGCTCGACCCGCGACGCGAGCACGCTCGTGGAGCGTCAGCGCTGCCCGTAGCGGTCGCGGAACCGGGCGAGATTGTTCTGAGCCAGGTTGGAGTGCACCTCGGACCGCGTCAGGAAGCGCTTCACGTCCAGGTCCACGACGGGATCGTGCACGTAGCGGTAGCGGTCTCCATCACCCAGCAGGACGAATCCGTCGGCAAGCTTGGATAGTATCATGGCGATCCGCGGTTCCGGGGCCTCGACGCGCCGCGACACGTCGGCGGCGCACAGCCACTGATCGGAATGGTGCGACAACAGCTGAAGGACCTCGCGGACCATGTGCTCGGTCGCGCGATCGTCGGGCAGGCCATGTAGAGCTCTATCGAGTCCCATCGCTTCCACGCTTCCGCATCAACTGCGGACCCTCATCGCCGCACGATGCTCAGTAGTGCAAGTAGGGTGCCGAAGACCGTTCGTCGGTCAACCGGCCACCATGACTGTATTCTTTCCATTCCTCTTCGCAGCATACATCGCCTGGTCGGCCGCAACGATGAGCGGCGCGCGGCGTGCGCATGTGCCGGGAAAGTGGCCACACCCACGGAGATCGTCTTGCGGACCGCCGGGTCGACCCCGATGGACGCGAAGGAGAGCTTCTCTACCTCCGAACGGATGCGTTCCGCCACGGATGCGGCGCCTGCGACGTCGGTCTCGGGAAGCACGACCACGAACTCCTCCCCTCCGTAGCGGGCTGCGAAGTCGATGTCCCGAAGCGTGCTGGTGATCGCGTCGGATACCGAATGCAGTACGCGGTCACCGCGCGGGTGCCCGTACGTATCGTTGAAGAGCTTGAAATCGTCGATGTCGATCATGATCAGGGACAGCACGTGGCCGAACCGCTCGGCGCGGCCGATCTCCTCCTCCAGGCGCTGCTGGAAGTAGCCGTGGTTGTACAGCTCGGTGAGGCGATCGGTGACCGAGAGGCGCTCGAGCTCGCCGTGCAGCAGCGCGTTCTGGAGCGCGAGCGAGCTCTGGTTGCCGATGACCTGCAGGCGGTCGAGCTCGGCGGCCGTGAGATCTCGAGGCGTCGCCGACCCGATCACGAGCACGCCGACGACGTGCTCGCCGCTGCGCAGCGACACTGCCGCATGACTCTTGACGTCATCGGGCTCCCGGGTCCACTCGATCGAGCCCGGGATCGCGTGCGCGTCGGTCTCGACGGCGAGGCCGTCGCGGTGTGCGCGCCCCAGGATCGTCGTGTCCACCGGCACCTCGTCCACGAAGTACTCGCGGGGGCGGCCCTGTGCCGTCGCGAACCTCAACACCCAGTGCGACGTGTCGAGCAGGTACACGGAGGATATCTCGGCGCCGAGTATCCCATTCGCCCCGTCGACCACCAGCGAGGTGACATCGTCGACCGAGGTGAACGACGTCAGCGCCTTGAAGAACTCGTGCGTGAAGAAGATCTCGGCGAGCTGGGCCTCCAGATCCTCGTTGGCGCGCTCGAGCGCCTCCTTGCCGAACTGCAGCTTGCGCTCGTGGCTGCGTATCTTGTCGTAGGCGACCTGGAGCTCGACGAACAGCCGCTCCTGCTCTTCGCCTCGCTTCTTGGCGATCAGAAGGTCCCAAA
>DATCGP010000074.1:0-4056 GCA_036508875.1 Coriobacteriia bacterium
TAGCGGTGGTTGAGTCGCTCGTCGGAGGCGATGTCGTAGAGCGTGCCGAGAGCGCCGGCCTTCGGGTCGACAGCCCCGTACACGCAGCGGTCGACGCGCGCCGCGTGCAGGGCCCCGGCGCACATCGGGCACGGCTCCAGGGTCACGTAGACGGTGCAGCCCTCGAGCCGCCAGCGGCCGAGCACGCGCGCCGCCTCCCGCACGGCGATCATCTCGGCGTGCGCCGTCGGGTCGGCATCGATTTCGCGTCTGTTGGATCCGACCGCCACGACTTGCCCATCACAGACCACGACGGCGCCTATCGGCACCTCGTCGATCGCCGCCGCCGCGCGCGCCTCTTCCAGCGCTTGGCGCATGTAGAACTCGTGTGTCTGCATGCGCGAACTGTACCGCGTGGAGTACGCTGGTACACACAAGGAGAGACCAATTGAGCATCCGCTTCTCAGCGATCATCTATCAGCGCGGCACCAGCGCGCGCATCGACGTGCCCGAGAAGGTCACAAAGGCGTTCGGCGACTCCGGTTACGTACCGGTATGCGGCACGATGAACGACGCCGGGATCCGCGGCACGCTGATGCCCGCCGGCGGAGGCCGCCAAGTACTCAACATCAACCTTGAGATGCGCACCCGCGCGGGCATCAACGTCGGCGACACCGTCGTGTTCACGCTCGACCGCGGGGAGGCGACCCGCTTCCCGCCGATGTCGCGCGAGCTCGTCGTCGCACTCGAGCAGGAGCCGGTGGCCAAGACAACCTGGGAGGCCGCCTCTCCCGCCAAGCGCAAGGACGCCCTCGGGCGACTCGCAAGGCTGCGCACCCAGGAATCGGTCGGCTGCGAGATCGAGAAGCTCGTGGAGAAGCTTAACCACGGCAAGCTCTAGCAGCAGGGGAAGAGGTCCGATGCCGGAGTCGACGGTGACGGTCCGCATGTTCGGCCTTCTACACCAGTTCCGCAGCGAGCGCGGGCTCCCGTCGACCGTCGACGTCGAAGTCCCCGCTGACGGCACCACCGCCCGCGACCTTGCCATCGAGCTTGGATTGCCCTGCGACCAGATCGAGGGCGTCTTCGTGAACCGCACTGTCTATGGGATCGATCACCCGATCATGCCCGGCGACCGCGTGGCCTACGTCCCGTACGGCACGCCCGGACCGCATCGCGTGTTCCTGGGACTCTATGACGCGGGGCGCGGCGAGCGATAGGGATCCGCGAGACGCACGACCGACTCCAACCACGCTCCGTCCACACACGCGCCGCCCTTTCCTGATGCTAGACTTCCCTCGCTGCGGCCAGCGTGGAGGGGTGGCAGAGTGGTTGAATGCGGCGGTCTTGAAAACCGCTGGGCGTGCAAGCGCCTCGTGGGTTCGAATCCCACCCCCTCCGCCAGACTGGACCAACAAGACCTCGGCCATCGAGTGTCTTCGCCGGGGTTGTGTCGGCGCATCCCGTCCCTGAAGCGGTCGAGACGTACACTCCTCGCATGCCCTCCTACGACACCACGGACTTCGCCATCATCGACGCGACCCCCGAGCGCGTCTTCCGCGCGTTCACCGATGAGTACGCGGGCAGGACACACTGGTGGACGGAGGTCGAGTGCAAGGCTGTCGGTGACATCCCGTTCGGCCAGGTGGGCGCGGTCTGCACCTCCACCGTTCGCAACCGGGGTGTTGCGCACTTCAAGTGGCGGACTGCGGAGATCGTCAGCGGCCGGTACATCCGCTTCGAGTACCTGGAGGGCGACATCGCCGGGTACGCCGACCTCACGCTCGAACCTGTCGGCGACGAGACTCGCGTCGAGTACCGCTGGCGGGTCAGGACGAAGGGCAAGGCCAACATCATCGGACCGCTGCTGAACATCAAGAAGCGCCACTCGGAAGTGATGCGGTCCGGATTCAGCAGACTCAATGAGTACTTGGCGACATCTCCGTTGGGACCGGCCGGGCTGTAGCCCCGCCCGCATCGCCATCTGAGGCGGAACGGCCCCCGTAGCCCATCAGGGCGGCGGGGGCCGTGCGTGGCGCCAGTCTGCCGGTGCCTACATCGCCATCTCGCGAAGCTTCGCGATCCGGACCGCCGGGTCCGGGTGGGTGTCGAACAACCCTGCCATGAACCCCTTCGGCTTGCCGCTCGTGTCGTGCAGAGGGCTCGCGATGAACAGGTGCGCCGTCGCCTTGTTCGACGCACGCATGGACAGCGGGTCCATCGTGATCTTCTCCAGGGCGTCGGCCAGCCCGTTCGGGTTGCGCGTCAGCAGCGCCCCGTCCGCGTCGGCCAGAAGCTCGCGTTTGCGCGATATCGCGAGCTGCATGAGCATCGCCACGAGCGGCGAGAGCAGGGCCAGCACGATCCCGATGAGCATGAGGACCATCTGCACCTGTCCGTCGCCGTTGTTGTTGTTGCGGCGCCCGCCCCCGCCCCAGAACGTGTAGCGGAGGAAGAAGTCGGACATCAGCACGACGAACCCGACGAGCACCACGATGATGCTCGACAGGCGGATGTCGTAGTTGCCCACGTGCGAGAACTCGTGCGCGATCACGCCCTCGAGCTCGGGCTTGTCGAGCTTCGCGAGAAGGCCGCTCGTCACGGCCACGGCCGAGTGTTGCGGGTCGCGCCCAGTGGCGAAGGCGTTCGGCGACGGGTCGTCGATGATGTAGACGCGCGGCATCGGCAGGCCCGCCGTGATCGAGAGGTTCTCGACGATGCGGTACAGCTCGGGGGCGGCCGCCTTATCCACCTCATGCGCGCCGGAGATCGCGAGCGCCACCTTGTCGCTCCACCAGTAGGCGGAGAACGTCTGTGCGATGGCGACCACGATCGCCAGCGGAAGCAGCCACCACAGCCGCAGCGCGACACCGAACACGTAGCCGAGCGCAATCACGACCGCGATGAAGATCGTCATCGTGACGACGGACCGCCACTTGTTCGCCGATATGTTGGTGTAGATCGTGGCCACGTCAGAACTTGACCTCGACGTTGGCGGTCTCGGTGGCAGTGGCCTCGATGAACTCGAATGCCGTGAAGCCGAACATGCCGACCAGCAGGTTGTTCGGGAACACCTGGATCTGCGTGTTGAAGTCGCGGACGTTGCTGTTGTAGAAGCGCTGAGCCGCCATGATCTTGTCCTGCGTGTCGGTCAACTCGGCCTGCAGCGACAGGAAGTTCTGGTTCGCCTTGAGGTCCGGATACGCCTCTGCCACGGCGAACAACGACTTCAGCGTCTCGGTCAGCTGGTTGCTCGCTGCGATCCGCTCACCGGTCGTACCGGTCATCAGGCCTGCACGGGCCGCGGTGACCTTCTCGAAGAGCTCGCGCTCGTGGGTCGCGTAGCCCTTCACGGTGTTCACCAGGTTCGGGATCAGATCATACCGGCGCTTGAGCTGCACGTCGATGTCGCTCGCGGCCTCTTGGACGCGGTTGCGACGCATCACGAGGCTGTTGTAGACGACGACGACGAACAGCACGAGCAGCACCACGATGCCGAGCACGATCCACAACCACATCATCTTCGGGTTCCTCCCCGCTCGCGGGCGTCCCGCCCGCTTCTCGTCCGGCAGCCAGCCGGCAACTGCGCCCGGCTGTCCCTCCGCGTCCACTACAAGTATGTACCCGGCGGGTGCGCTCGCGCTCGACGCACACACGATCGACAGACCATTCGTCCTCGCCCCCTATACATATTCTGATATTCGCATATTCTTACATGCGTACGATCGTCCGTGAGGGCCGCAGCCGTGCCGGAGGCGAAGACGTGGACCGCGATTTCTTCTGCATGCACTCCGATCTGTGCAAGACGCTTGCGAACGACAAGCGCCAGATGATTCTCGGCGCCCTGCGTGAGGGAGAGCTCTCCGTCGGCGCGCTGGCCGAAGCCACGGGGATCCCGCAGGCGAACCTTTCCCAGCACCTTGCGACGATGCGCTCCAAGGGCGTCGTGCGCACGCGCCGCGAAGGCAGCCGCGTCTTCTACGAGATCGCCAACCCCAAGCTCATCCAGGCGTTCGACCTGATCACCGAGGTCATGCGCGAGTCGATGGACGAGCGCTCGCGTACCGCGGGCTCCGA
>DATCGP010000075.1:0-24926 GCA_036508875.1 Coriobacteriia bacterium
ACATAGGCTCCTTGGCACCCTCGCCTTCCAGCAGCCCGTCGCACCCGACTTCCACCACGCCTGACAGCACCCACACTGTCGCGCCCACCGGCTGCAGCGCCGTCGGTTGCCACAGCACCAACATCGCGTCGATCCACGCGATCCCGACGACGAACCACGCCACTCCGCCGAAGTGCATGGCGTGCCACGGTGACGGGAAGATCCCCTCGCGAGTGTGCTCGGACTGCCACTTCAGCGACTTCACGACGCAGCACCCGGCGCCCGTGGACGCACACACCTCATCGGTGGCGACGTGCGTGAAGAGCGGCTGCCACGGTTCCAACGTGGCTACGATCCACACGACGGGAACGAACCCGCCGGGCTGCGTCGCCTGCCATGGCAATCCGGACCACCAGCCGTCGCTGGACTGCACGATCTGTCACTTCAGCAACTTCACGACGGACCATCCCGCACCCGCGCTGGCGCATACCTCGAGCGATGGATGCACGACACTGTGCCACTCCACAAACGTGGTCACGATCCACACGACGGGAACGAACCCGCCGGGCTGCACCGCTTGCCATGACGGTGTGAAGACGCTCTCGACCGTTTGCGCGAGCTGCCATACCACTGGCACGTACCACGCGTCGGCTGCTTCCAGCCACCACGTCTCCAACGGCTGCACCGCCTGCCACTACAACGACGTGACCGCGATCCACGTTGTAGGCGCAGTACAGAAGTGCTCGGCGTGCCACGCCGCAGGCGTCGACCCCGCCGTCAAGGGCACGGTGTGCACTAACTGCCACACGAGCTACCACGGCAACGAGGCGTCGGCGCACTACAACGCCTACTACAACGAAGGCTGCCATTGCGGCTCGACCGACCTCCCGGCCGAGCATGGCTACGACTGCATGAACTGCCATTACCAGGGCGGCACAACGTGTAGTTGGGACTGCCACCACTAGCGGGACTCGCTACACCAAGCGAAGGGGCCCGGTGCGAAAGCACCGGGCCCCTTCTTCTTTGCGCGACGCCGCAAGCGCTAGCGCTCGCGCGTGAGCCCATACTCGATGGAGTCGACGAGCGCCTCCCAAGAGGCCTCGATGATGTTCTCGCTGACTCCGACCGTGCCCCATGTCTCCACGCCGTCATCGGACGCGATGAGCACGCGCGTCACGGCTCCGGTCCCCTTCTTCTCGTCCAGGACGCGGACCTTGAAGTCGGTGAGCTGGATCTCCCCGAGCTGCGGGTAGAAGCCGCCGATCGCGAGCCGCAGCGCGCGGTCGAGCGCGTTGACGGGGCCGTTGCCCTCCCCTGTCGCCACGAACCGCTGGCCCTCGCAGAACAGCTTCACGGTGGCCTCGGTCATCACGCGGCCGTCCTCGCGTTTCTCCATGATGCAGCGGAAGGACTCCAGCGTGAACAGGGGGCTGTAGCGCCCGGTCTTCTTGCGCAGCAGGATCTCGAGCGAGGCGTCGGCGGCCTCGAAGGAGTACCCCTCGTGCTCGAGCTCCTTGACCGTGTCCAGCACGTCCGCGACGAGCTCCGGGTCGCCGGTGAGGTCGATGCCGAGCTCCTTGGCCTTCATCGAGAGAGACGCGCGGCCAGCCAGCTCGCTGACCACGACGCGCGCCAGGTTGCCCACAGCGGCGGGCTCGACGTGCTCGTACGCGCCGGCCAAACGCCCGGTAGCGCTCGCGTGCAGCCCGCCCTTGTGCGCGAACGCGCTCGCGCCCACGTACGGCTGCTGGGGGCTCGGCGTGATGTTGGCCGTCTCCGCCACGAAATGGCTGACCTCGGTGAGCAGGCGCAACTGGTCGCTCGAGACGCAATCGTCGCCCATCTTGAGGACGAGCGCCGGGATGATCGCGGTGAGGTCGGCGTTGCCGGTGCGTTCACCGTAGCCGTTGATGGTGCCCTGCACGTGGGAAGCACCTGCCGAGACCGCGACGAGCGCGTTCGCGACGGCGCAGCCCGCGTCGTTGTGGGGGTGGATCCCGAGGGGCACACCGACGACCGGCGCGACCTCTGCCACGATACGCGCGACATCCTGCGGCAGCGTCCCGCCGTTCGTGTCGCACAGCACGACGGCATCCGCGCCGGAGCCGGCGGCCGCCAGGCACACGGCGAGCGCGTACTCAGGGTTCGCGGCGTAGCCGTCGAAGAAGTGCTCGGCGTCGAAGAAGACGGTGCGTCCGGCCGCCTTGAGATGCGCGACGCTCTCGGAGACCATCGCAAGGTTCTCCTCGAGCGTGGCGCCCAGCGTGTCGGTGACGTGCAGGTCCCACGCCTTGCCGACGATGCAGATCGCCTTGCAGCCGCTTGCGAGCAGCGTCGCCAGGCCGACGTCGTCCTTCGCGGTGGTGTCCTTGCGGCGCGTGGACCCGAACGCGGAGACGACCGCGCTCTTGAGCTCGAGTCCCTGCACGCGCTCGAAGAACTCGATGTCCTTGGGGTTGCTGCCAGGGAAGCCGCCTTCGACGAAGTGCACGCCGAGGTCGTCCAGCCGCTGCACGATGCGCAGCTTATCCTCCACCGAGAGGGACATGCCCTCGCGCTGGGTGCCGTCGCGCAGTGTGGTGTCGTAGAGGGTGATCATCCGCTCACGCCCGTTCCGGTCGATGCAGCCCTACACCCGCTCAAGCCAGTACTCGTACTCCGCGTCCTTGCCGCGCACCACGTTGAAGTACGCCTCCTGGATCGCGAGCGTTATCGGGCCGGGCTTGCCGATCTCGCGGTGGTCGATCGAGCCGACCGGCACGACCTCCGCCGCCGACCCCGTGAAGAAGACCTCGTCGGCCGTGTAGAGGTCGGCGCGCGTCAGGGAGACCTCGATGACGTCGAGGTCGAGGTCCTGCGCAAGAGCGATGACGGTGTCGCGCGTGATGCCTTCGAGGATGCCATCGGAGACAGGCGGAGTCATGATCACCTCGTCGCGGATGACGAAGATGTTCTCGCCGGTGCCCTCGCACACGTTGCCGACTTCGTTGAGCAGGATCGCCTCGGCGTAGCCGTGGTCGTTGGCCTCCATCTTGGCCATGCTCGAGTTCAGGTAGCTGCCCGTGCCCTTGATCTGCGGCGGGACCGCGTTGTTACCACGCTGGCGCCACGACGAGATGCCGGCCGCCACGCCGTTCCTGAGCGCGTCATCGCCGAGGTAGCTGTCCCACGGCCACACGGCGATCGTCGTTGCCACCGGCGCGGGCACGGGGTCGAGCCCCATGACGCCGTAGCCACGGTACACGAGCGGCCGGATGTAGCAGGCCGGCAGCTTGTTGACCGCGATGAGCTCCTTCGTGGCGTCCACGAGCTCCCCGACGGGGTAGGTCATCGGTATGCGCATCATCTTCGCCGAGCGGTGCAGGCGCTCCATATGTTCGGTGAGGCGGAACACCGCGGGGCCATCGTCGGTCGCGTAGCAGCGGATGCCCTCGAAGATGCCGGAGCCGTAGTGCAGCGAGTGCGTGAGGACGTGGACCTGGGCGTCGTCCCAGTCCACGAGCTTGCCGTCCATCCAGATCTTGTCCACCTTCGGCAGTGCGGCCATCTTCGCTACATCCCTTCATCCGCGCGCGCCCGCGTGGGCGCGCGTATCCACCCTACAGGTGCGAGACCACCAGGTCACCCATGTCGGCCGTGCCGACCACATGATCCGGCGTCGTTGAGGCGTCCGCGATGTCCCGCGTGCGCCAGCCAGCTTCCAGGACCGACTCGATCGCGCCGGCCAGCCGGTCCGCCTCCGCGTCCATCTGAAGCGAGTGGCGGAGCATCAGCTCCACCGAGAGCAGCATCGCTAGCGGGTTCGCGACGCCCAGACCTGCGATGTCCGGCGCGGAGCCATGGCTGGGCTCGTACAGCGCCGTACCATCGCCCAGAGACGCGCTGGCGAGCATCCCCAGCGAACCGGTCAACATGCTGGCCTCGTCCGAGAGGATGTCGCCGAACATGTTCTCGGTGACCACGACGTCGTACTGCGCCGGCGCGCGCACCAGCTGCATCGCCGTGTTGTCCACGAGCTGGTCGATGAGCTCGATGTCCGGGTAGTCGCGCGCCACTTCGTGCACGACCTCACGCCACAGGCGCGAGGACTCCAGCACGTTCGCCTTGTCCACCGAGTGCAGCCGCTTGCGGCGCCCGCGCGCCGCTTCGAACGCCGTGCGGGCGATGCGCTCGATCTCGTACTCGTGGTAGTCCATCGTGTCGTACGCGCGACGGCCCGCTCCCCCGCCGGTGGCCGAGCCGGCGACGCCGGTCTCGCGGGCGCGCGCCCCGAAGTACAGCCCGCCGGTGAGCTCGCGCACGATCAGCATGTCCACGCCCGCGATCGCCTCGGCCTTCAGCGAGGAGGCGTCCGCGAGCGGCGCGAAGATCCTCACCGGGCGCAGGTTGGCGTACAGCCCCAGCTCCTTGCGGATGCCGAGCAGCCCCTGCTCGGGGCGCGGCTTCGCGGGGTCGGTCGTGTCCCACTTCGGGCCGCCGATGGCGGCGAGCAGCACGGCGTCGGCCGCGTGCGCCTCGGCGAGCGTGCCTGCGGGCAGCGGCGAGCCGGTCTCGTCGATCGCGATACCGCCGAGAAGCGCCTCATGGAAGTCGAACTCGACGTCGCAGCTCGCGGCCATGGCGCGCAAGACCTTCACGGCCTCAAGCGTGATCTCCGGACCGATGCCGTCTCCGGAGAGCAGGCAGATGCGGAACGACCGGCCGGTCACTTCCCCACCTTCTCTTTGACCGACGCGATGAGCCCGCCCTTCTCGATGATCCCGCGGATGAACGGCGGGAACGGCTGGGCGGTGAACACGGTGCCCGTCGTGACGTCGGTGATGATGCCTGCGTCGGCATCGACGGCAACATGGTCGCCGTCGCTGATCGCACGCGCGGCCTCGGGCGACTCCATGATCGGCAGCCCGGTGTTGATCGCGTTGCGGTAGAAGATCCGCGCGAACGACGCCGCGATGACTACCGAGATGCCGGACTCCTTGATCGCGATCGGCGCGTGCTCGCGGCTCGACCCGCAGCCGAAGTTCTCGTCGGCCACCATGATGTCGCCGGGCTTCACCTTCGCGACGAAGCCCGCGTCGATATCCTCCATGCAGTGCTTGGCGAGCTCCTTGGGGTCGGACGAGTTCAGGTAGCGGGCCGGGATGATGACGTCGGTATCGACGTCACGCCCGTACCGGTGTGCGGTGCCTTCGAATCTCACTTCTTCGTCTCCTAGCTCAGGTCGTCGGGAAGGGCGATGTGACCGGCGATCGCAGTGGCGGCGGCCACGGCCGGCGAACCGAGGTACACCTCGGAGGTCGGGTCGCCCATCCGCCCGACGAAGTTGCGGTTGGTGGTCGCGAACGCGCGCTCCCCCGCCGCGAGGATGCCCATGTGCCCGCCGAGACACGGCCCGCAAGTCGGGGTCGAGACCGCAGCTCCTGCGTCCACGAAGACGTCGAAGAGGCCCTCGTGCATCGCCTGGGTCCAGATCGCCTGCGTGGCCGGGATCACGATGAGGCGCACGCGCGGGTCCACCTTCCGCCCCTTCAGGACGCTCGCCGCGATCCGCAGGTCCTCGATACGACCGTTCGTGCAGGAACCGATGACGACCTGGTCGACGCCCACGTGCCGCGAGTCACGGACGAGCTTCGTGTTGCTCGGGAGGTGCGGGAAGGCCACCGTCGGCTCGATGAGCTCCGCCTCGACGCGGTAGACCTTCTCGTAGACGGCCTCAGTGTCGGACTCGTAGACGGTCCACGGACGCTCGGCACGGCCCTCCACATACGCCCGCGTCGTCTCGTCGAACGCGATGATGCCGTTCTTGCCGCCCGCCTCGATCGCCATGTTGCAGATCGTGAAGCGGTCGTCCATGCCGAGGGCGGCGATCGTGTCGCCGGTGAACTCCATCGCCTGGTACAGCGCTCCGTCCACGCCGATCATCCCGATGACGTGCAGGATCAGGTCCTTGCCGCTGACCCACGGGCCGAGCTTCCCATCGATCTCGAACTTGATGGAAGACGGCACCTTGAACCACGCGGTCCCGGTGGCCAAGCCGGCCGCGGCATCCGTGGAGCCCACGCCGGTCGCGAACGCGCCCAGCGCGCCGTAGGTGCATGTGTGCGAGTCGGCGCCGATGATGACGTCTCCGGGCCCCACAACGCCCTGCTCGGGCAGGAGGGCGTGCTCCACACCCATGCAGCCGACCTCCCAGTAGTGCGTGATGCCCTGCGCGTGCGCGAAGTCGCGCACGATCTTCGCCTGTTCCGCCGACTTGATGTCCTTGTTCGGGGTGTAGTGGTCCGGCACCAGCGCCACGCGCTTCGGGTCCCAGACGCGCCCGGCGGCCGTGTTTCCGAACTCGCGGATAGCGATCGGCGCGGTGACGTCGTTGGCCAGCACGATGTCGAGCGAGCACTCGATGAGCTGCCCCGGCTCGACCTCGTGCGTCCCGGCGTGCGCGGCGAGGATCTTCTCGGTGATCGTCATGGGTCTCGGCATATCGGTGCTACAACTCCTCTGCTACTGAGGGCTTCACGCTCACGATGAGGCGGTTTATGGCGTTGAGGTAGGCCTTCGCGCTCGAGACGATGATGTCGGGGTGCGCTCCGCGACCCGTGAAGACCCGGCCGTCCTCGCTGCGCACCCGGAACGCCACCTCTCCCAAGGCGTCCAACCCCTTCGTGACCGACTGCACGGTGAAGTCGACGACCTCGACCGGCACGCCCACGATACGGTTGATCGCGTTGCAGACCGCGTCGACCGGGCCGTCGCCGTGCGAAGCGTCGATGAGGTGCTGCCCGTCGGCCCCGATCAGCTCGACGGTCGCCGTCGGGATGCCCGGGTCGCCGCAGCTGACGTGCACCTGTTCGAGGTGGTAGACCTCCTCGGCGCTACGCTCCGAGTCGGACACGAGCGCCTCGAGGTCCTCGTCGAAGACCTCCTTCTTCTTGTCCGCCAGAAGAAGGAACTGCTGGTAGACCTGATCGAACTCGGCGTCGGCCAGCACGAGATCGAGCTCTCCGAGGCGGTGCTTCAGCGCGTGGCGGCCGCTGCGGGCCGACAGCACGATGGAGCTGCCGCCGACGCCGACGTCGGCCGGGTCGATGATCTCGTAGGTGGTGCGCTCTTTGAGCACGCCGTCCTGATGGATCCCGCTGGAATGCGCGAATGCGTTGGCGCCCACGATCGCCTTGTTCGGCTGCACCGGGATACCGGTGATCTTGGAGACCATCCGCGACGTCCGCGTGATCTCCTTCGTGTTGATCAGCGTCGTCGCACCGAAGCGGTCGCCGCGCTGGCGCAGCGCCATCACGACCTCCTCGAGCGACGTGTTGCCTGCGCGCTCGCCGATGCCGTTGATCGTGCACTCGACCTGTCGCGCGCCCGCGCGCACCCCCGCAAGGGCGTTGGCTGTGGCCATGCCGAGGTCGTTGTGGCAGTGCACGGAGATCGTCACCGTCTCGATCCCGGCGACGTTGTTCGCAAGCCCGGCGATGAGAGATCCGAACTCCTCCGGATACGTGTAGCCGGTGGTGTCCGGGATGTTGACGACGGTGGCGCCCGCCTTCACCACCGATTCGATCATGCGGTAGACGAAGGCCGGATCCGCGCGCCCGGCGTCCTCCGCGTAGAACTCGACGTCCTCGACCAGCGTGCGCGCCAGCCTGACTGCGGCGATCGCGCGCTCGAGCGCAGTCTCCTCGGTGATGCGCAGCTTGTCTTGAAGGTGCGATCGGCTGACGCCGATGCCGGTGTGGATGCGCGGCCGCTTCGCGGTCTTCAGCGCGTCGGCTGCGGACTCGATATCCGCCGGGACCGCCCGCGACAGCGCGCACACGACCGCCGCGTCGCCCACTTCGGTGCCGATGCGACGCACCGATTCGAAGTCGCCGGGGCTCGATATCGGGAAGCCCGCCTCGATGACGTCCACGCCGAGGCGGACGAGCTGCCGCGCGATCTCCAGCTTCTCGCCGGTGTTCATGCTCGCGCCCGGTGACTGCTCGCCGTCGCGCAGCGTCGTGTCGAATATGCGGACCGTGTCGAGCATCGTCACCGCGTCCCTTCGGTCCCGCCTACAGCTCCACGCCCCAGGCGTGCGTCATGCCTGCGTCGGCCTTGATCTTCGCGAGGAGCCCGGCGTCGATCGGTGTATCCACGCTGACGCCCATGAGCGCCTTGCCGCCGGCCTCGTGGCGGCCCACCTGCATCGATCCGATGTTGACGCCTGCGTCGCCCAGTATCGTGCCGACCTTGCCGATCATGCCGGGACGGTCCGGGTAGATGAAGAACGCCATATGGTCCTCGGGGCGCATGTCGAGGTCGTAGCGCCACAGCGACACTAGCCGCGGCTCGTTCTTCTTGCCGATGAGCGCGGCTGCGATGTCCACGACCTCCTTGCCGCCCGAGAGCGCCTTCACGACCATCATCGAGACGTAGTCGTGGGTCTCGGCGCGCTTGGACTCGGTGACCCGGATACCGCGCTGCTCGGCGAAGTAGTTCGCGTTCACGTAGTTGACCGGCTCGTCGGTGGCGACGGACAGCATGCCCTTGAGCACCGCTGTGCGCAGGATCCGCGTGTCCGTCTCGGCGAGGCCGCCGATCATCGTGATGCTCAGATCGTCGACTCCGCCCTTCGCGAGTTGCGCGACCATGCCGCCCACCTGCTCGGCCAGTTTGAGGTAGGGCCCGACTTTGTCCATGACGTCCGGCGGCACCGGCGCGATGTTCACAGCGGTAGTGACCATCTCGCCGTTCAGTCCCGCGGCCACGAGCTCCGCGATCTGCTCGCCGGCGCGGTCCTGCGCCTCCTCGGTGGATGCCCCGAGGTGCGGCGTCACGATCACGTTGTCGAGCACGAACAGCGGCGACTCGGTGGTCGGCTCGACCTCGAAGACGTCGATGGCCGCGCTCGCGACCTTGCCGCTCTTCAGCGCGTCGACCAGAGCGTCGGTCTGGTAGATACCGCCGCGCGCCGTGTTCACGAGGCGGACGCCGTCCTTCATCATCGCGAACTGCTCGGCGCCGAACATGCCTATGGTCTCTTTGGTCTTGGGCAGGTGCACGGTGATGAAGTCCGCCTCGGGCAGGAGCGCCTCGATGCTGGAGAACAGCTCGACGCCGAGCGCCGCGGCGCGTTCCTCGGAGATGTAGGGGTCGTAGCCGATAAGCCGCATCTGGAACCCGCGGGCGCGCTCTGCGATCAGCGTGCCGATGCGTCCCAGTCCGATGATCGCGAGCGTCTTCTCGTAGAACTCGGCGCCCGTGAACTTGCTACGCTCCCACTTGCCGGACTTCAGCGAGGCGTTCGCCTGTGGGATCATGCGCGCCTGCGCCATGAGCAGCGCCCACGTGTGCTCGGCGGCGGACACCACGTTGCTGGTCGGAGCGTTGCACACGATGATCCCGCGCTCGGTCGCGGCGGTGACATCGACGTTGTCGATACCCACGCCCGCGCGGCCGATGATCTTGAGGTTGCCGGCGGCCTCGATGACCGGCCGTGTCGCGCGTGTCGCGCTCCGTACGATCAGACCGTCGTACCCACCGATGACGTCGATGAGCTCGGCCTCGGACAGCCCGGTCTTGACGTCCACTTCGAACGACTCGCGCAGCTTCTCGATGCCCGAATCGGCGATCTTGTCAGCTACAAGGACCTTCATCTGTTCACTCCTCGCCCATGAAGACGGCTTCCGCGGCCTTGATGCCCGCGCCGCGCTCGAACTCGTAGCCCAGCTCGGCCAGCGTCATCTCGAGCGCCGCGAGCGTGGTGATGATGTCGAACTCGCCGAAATACCCGAGGTGGCCGACGCGGAAGATGCGCCCCGCGTAGTCGTCCTGGCCACCGGCGATGGTGACGCCGTACTTGTTCTTCATGATCGAGACGATCTTCTTGCCGTCCACGCCCTCCGGCACCCACACCGGCGTTACCGCGCTGCCGCGCCCCTCGGGCGGGGCGAACAGCTTCATCCCGAGCGCCTCGCAACCCTTGCGGGTGGCCTCAGCCAAGCGTCTGTGCCGCGTGATGATGTTCTCGATGCCCTCTTCGCGCATCATCTTCAGCGACTCGGCCAGTCCGACGATCAGCGAGACCGCCGGTGTGAACGGAGTGGTCTGCGCGTCGAGGTTCTTCTTGTACTTCATCCAGTCGAAGTAGTACTTCGGCAGCGTGCTGCGCTCGTAGGCTTTCCACGCCTTCGGCGATACCGTCACGGCGGCGAGCCCCGGCGGGAGCATGAGGCCCTTCTGCGACCCGGTCATGACCACGTCGAGGTTCCAGGCGTCGGTCATGCACGGAACGGCGCCGATGCCGGTGATCGAGTCGACGATCAGCACGCACTCGGGGTAGCCGGCGACGATCTTGCCCACCGCCTCGACGTCGTTCAGCACGCCGGAAGAGGTCTCGGACTGCGTGACGATCACGCCGCGGGCGTCCGGGTTCTCGGCGAGCGCCTTGGCGATGTCTTCCGGCCGGACGACCTCGGTCCATGGGTACTGCAGATCGACGATCTGCAGGCCGTAGGTCTTGGCGAGGCCGACCATGCGGTCACCGAACTTGCCGTTTCGAGCGATGACCACCTTGTCGCCCGCGCAGAACAGGTTCGCGATCGAGGACTCCATCGCGCCGGTGCCGGAGCACGTGAGCAGGATGACGTCGCTCTTCTCCGTCTGGAACACGTACTTCAACCCGGCGATGCACTCCATGAGCGTCGCGGAGAAGTCGGGCGTGCGGTGGTGGATCATCGGCCGTGCCTGCGCGAGCAGGACCTCGGCCGGTACCGGGGTCGGCCCCGGCGTCATCAGGTACTTCTTCTGCACCGCTATCATCCCGTTTCAGTGAGGTCGCGTACCGGCATTGACGATCGTTTCGTACGGGGGGCAACGCGGTGGTGCCTTGGTGCTGTGGAACTACTCCTTGCGAAGCCAGCTGAACATGCCGCGAAGCTCGCCGCCGACTTCTTCGATGTAGCTCTCGGCGTGGATGCGGCGCATCGCCTTGAAGTGCGGCTGACCGGCCTTGTTCTCGAGGATCCAGTCGCGTGCGAACTGACCCGACTGGATGTCCCACAGCGCCTGGGCCATCGCTTCCTTGGTCTCGTCGGTGATGATCTTCGGGCCGGTCACGTAGTCGCCGTACTCGGCGGTGTTGCTGATCGAGTCGCGCATCTTCGCCATGCCGCCCTCGTACATGAGGTCCACGATCAGCTTGAGCTCGTGGAAGCACTCGAAGTACGCGATCTCGGGCTGGTAGCCGGCCTCGACGAGCGTCTCGAACGCCGCCTCCACCAGATGTGTCACCCCGCCGCACAGGACGACCTGCTCGCCGAACAGGTCGGTCTCGGTCTCCTCTTGGAAGGTGGTCTCGATCACGCCGGCGCGCGCGCCGCCGATGCCCGCCGACCATGCGAGTGCCAGGTCCATCGCCTTGCCGGTGGCGTCCTGATACACCGCGATGACGTTCGGGACGCCGGAACCCTCGAGGAACACGCGGCGCACCATGTGGCCCGGGCCCTTCGGGGCGATCATGATGACGTCCACGTCCTTGGGCGGCACGACCTGGTTGAAGTGGATGTTGAAGCCGTGCGCCCACGCGAGCGCCTTGCCCGCGGTCATCGACTCGTGGATCTCCGAGTAGTAGATGTGGGCGGCGGTCTCGTCCGGGACGAGCATCATGACGATGTCGGCCTCCTGCGCGGCCTCTCGCGGAGTCATGACGCGCAACCCGTCGGCCTTGACCTTGTCCCAGCTCTTCGAGCCGGTACGCAGGCCGACGCGCACGTCGCACCCGGAGTCGTGCAGGTTCAGCGCGTGAGCGTGGCCCTGGCTGCCGTAGCCGATGACCGCGATCTTGCGGCTCTTCAGAAGCTCGATGTCGGTGTCACTCTCGTAGAAGACATGTGCCATGGCTGGTGTCGCTTCCTTCCTCGAACGGGTCGGTGCTGGACTGTCGTCGGTTTCCTGTCCTGCCGTGCGTTCAGGCGCCTTCGCGGAGTCCGCGAGACAGCGCGATCTTGCCGGTCCTGGCGAGTTCCTTGATGCCGTAGGTGCGAAGCAGGTCCTCCATCGCCGCGAGCTTGTCGTCCGCACCGGTGGCCTCGATCGTCAGTGTGTTGCGGCCCACGTCCACGATCTTGGCGCGGAACACGTTCGCGATCTCGATGATCTCGTGCCGGCGGTCGGCCGGCGCGTTGACCTTGAAAAGGACCAGTTCACGGTCGACCATCTCGCGCGGATCGAGGTCCTGGATCTTCAGGACGTTGATCAACTTGTGGAGCTGCTTCGCCACCTGCTCCAGAGACGTGTCTTCCCCGCCGACCACGATCGTGATGCGCGAAAGCGTCGGGTCCTCGGTCACACCCACGGCGAGCGAGTCGATGTTGAATCCCCGCCGTGCGAACAGCGACGTGACGCGGGTCAGCACGCCCGGCTTGTTCTCGACGAGCACCGAGAGCGTGTGCTGCATCTTCATTCCCACACCTCCGTCACAGCTCCGTCGTCCATCATGTCGGAGACCGGGCCTCCCGGCAGCCCGCCCAGCATCTCGTCGATCGAGCCGCCCGGAGCGACCATCGGGAACACGTTCTCCTCGCCGACGACGCGACAGTCGACGAGCGCGGGACCGGGGTGGTCGAACGCTGCGACGAGCGCGGCGTCGAGCTGGTCCGGGGAATCCACCCGTTCCCCGCGCCAGCCGTAGGCCTCGGCGAGCTTCACGAAGTTCGGGCAGTCCTGGTCGAGCACGGACGACGCGTACCGGTGCTCATAGAAGAGCTCCTGCCACTGCCTGACCATGCCAAGGAAGCCGTTGTTCAGGATCACGACTTTGACCGGCAGCTTCTCGATGGATGCCGTGGCCATCTCCTGAGAGTTCATCTGGATCGAGCCGTCGCCTGCGATGTCGATCACCAGGTACTGAGGGCGCCCGACCTGGGCCCCGATGGCCGCGGGTAGCCCGAAGCCCATGGTGCCCAGTCCGCCGGACGACACCCACGTGCGCGCTTCGCGGATGCGGCAGAACTGGCTCGACCACATCTGGTTCTGGCCCACCTCTGTGCAGATGACGGTGGGGCGGTCCTTCGTGAGCTCGCGGATGCGCTCGACGACGAGCTGCGGCATCAGCCGGCTGCCGTCGTGGTCGTAGTGGAGCGGGAAGCGCGCCCGCCAGTCGTCCACGACGCGCATCCAGGCATCGGTGTGTGGCTCCGCGCCCGCCTTTCGCAGCTCCGCGGTCAGCGCCGCCAGCACGCCCTTGGCGTCGCCGACGATCGGCACGTCGACGGGCTTGTTCTTGCCGATCTCGGCGGGGTCGATGTCGGCGTGTATGACCTTCGCCTTGGACGCGAACGCCGAGAGCTTGCCGGTGACGCGGTCGTCGAAGCGCACACCGACCGCGATGAGCAGGTCGGTCTCGGTCAGCGCATAGTTGACGTACTTCGGACCGTGCATCCCGGGCATCCCCAGATACAGGTGGTGGTCCTCCGGGAACGCGCCCTTACCCATCAGCGTCGTGGCCACCGGGATCTGCATGAGCTCGGCGAGCTCCTTGAGCTCCTTCCACGCTTCTGAGGCCAAGATCCCGCCGCCCGCATACAGCAGCGGTTTGCGTGCCTTGCCTATCAGGTCGGCGGCCTGCTTGATCTGCTTCGCATGGCCCTTGTAGGTTGGCTTGTAGCCCGGAAGGTTCAGCGCGGTGGGCCACTTGTACGTGATCTCGGTCTTGCTCACATCGGCCGGAACGTCGATCAGCACCGGCCCGGGGCGGCCGGTCGTGGCGATGTGGAACGCCTCGGCGATGACCTCGGGCAGGTCGTTCGCGTCCTTGACCAAGTAGTTGTGCTTCGTGATCGGCAGCGTGATCCCAGTGATGTCGGACTCCTGGAACGCGTCGGTGCCGATGACCGGCGTGGCCACCTGCGCGGTGAACACGACCATCGGGATCGAGTCCATGTACGCATTGGCGATGCCGGTGACGGTGTTGGTCGCTCCAGGGCCGCTGGTGACGATGACCGCGGCCGGCCGGCCGGTGACGCGGGCGTACCCGTCCGCCATGTGCACCGCGCCCTGCTCGTGCCTTGGCAGGATCGTCCTGATGGCCTTCGAGTCGTACAAGGCGTCGAAGATCGGTAGGGCGACCCCGCCCGGGTATCCGAACACCGTGTCGACGCCGACGTCCTCGAGCGCCTGGACCAGCGCATGCCCGCCGTTCATCTTCATGCCGTCACCTCCGTCGTGGCCTTTGCCGCGCGCGAGCGCGCACACGCGCGGGCGCTCATGAGAGCACCGCGCCCTTGTCGGCGCTCGAGACCTGCGCCGCGTAGCGAGCGAGATAGCCGATCGTGGCGCGAGGTGACGGAGCGCTCCAAGCGGCGCGCCGCGCGGCGAGCGTCTCTTCCGGGACTACCAAAGTGAGCGTGCCAGCGTCGATGTCGATCGCGATCGTGTCGCCCTCGGCGACGAGACCGATCGTGCCTCCAGCTGCCGCTTCGGGAGAGACGTGCCCGATGGCTGGGCCCTTCGTGGCTCCCGAGAAGCGCCCGTCGGTGACCAGTGCGACGCTCGTGGACAGACCCATCCCGGAGATCGCGCTGGTCGGAGTGAGCATCTCCCGCATACCGGGGCCGCCCTTCGGCCCCTCGTAGCGGATGACCACCACGTCGCCCTCGGTGATGCGGCGCGCCAGGATCGCCGCTACCGCGTCCTCCTCGCTGTCGAAGACGCGCGCGGGACCGGCGTGCTGGCGCATCCCGGCTGAGACCGCGGACTGCTTGACGACCGCGCCGTCGGGCGCCAGGTTGCCCCGCATGACACGCAGCCCGCCCTGTGCCATGTACGGCGCATCGATGGAGTGGATGACGGTCCCGTCCTTGACGGCGGCGTGCGCCACTGTTTCCCGCAGCGCCGAGCCGGTGACGGTCATCACGTCGAGATCGAGCAGGTCGTGCTCGGCAAGCTCGGCCATGATCGCGGGGACGCCGCCAGCGGCGTCGAGGTCCTGCATGTGGAAGTCGCTCGCGGGCGAGATGCGCACGAGGTTCGGCGTGCGGGCGCTCACGTCAGCCCAGTCGTCGAGCGTGATGTCCGCTCCCGCTTCATGGGCGATCGCCGTGAGGTGCAGCACCGTGTTCGAAGAGCCGCCGAACGCCATGTCCAGCGACATCGCGTTGCGCACCGCGCCCGGCGTCATGATCCGCCGCGCAGTGATGCCCTTGTCGAGCAGCTCCATGATCTTCATGCCCGCGTGCTTGGCCAGGCGGAGGCGCTCGGAGTAGACCGCGGGGATCGTCCCGTTGCCGGGAAGTGCCATCCCGATCGCTTCAGTGAGGCAGTTCATCGAGTTCGCGGTGAACAGGCCGGCGCAGCTGCCACACGTGGGGCAGGCGGCGATCTCGAGCTCGCACAGCTCCTCGTCGGTCATCGCACCTGCGGCGTGCTTGCCCACGGCAGTGAATACGGTGTCCAGATCGACGTCCTTGCCGCCGAACCGGCCTGCCAGCATCGGCCCGCCGGAGACGACGATCGCAGGGATGTCGAGGCGCGCCGCGGCCATGAGCATGCCGGGGACGACCTTGTCGCAGTTCGGGATGAGCACCATCGCGTCGAAGGCGTGGGCCTGCACGACCAGCTCGACCGAATCGGCGATGACCTCGCGCGACGCCAGCGAGTACCGCATGCCGGCGTGGTTCATCGCGATGCCGTCGCAGATGCCGATGGTGGAGAACTCCAGGGGCGTGCCGCCCGCCATGCGGATGCCCGCCTTGACCGCGTCGGCGACGTTGTGCAGGTTCAGATGTCCGGGTATGACCTCGTTCGCGGAGTTGACGACAGCGATGAGGGGACGCGAGATCTCCTCGTCGGTGAGGCCGTCGGCCTTGAGAAGGCTCCGGTGCGGGGCCTTCGAGGGCCCGGTCTTCATGCGGTCGCTGCGCAGTTCCATACCACTCCACCCTTCGCTCGTAGCGTCAGGGAATGGCGGATGCGTCGCCACCGCAGGTGAGTGGACGCGGGATGCGCGTCATCGAGGGGTTCGGCCGGGAAGCGAGGCCCCGAAACGAAAAGGACCGCGGATAAGGACATACTCCGTCCCCGGCCAGGGACGAGAGAAGACCTCCCGCGGTACCACCCCGATTGGCGATCGGCCACCACCCGCGTCACGAAGGACGCGGGTGGACTGGATCGCCCACTCGTGCGGCTGGTAACGGTCGCCAGACCGATCCGGCGTAGTTGTCGCTGTCCCGGCGGAGGTCGTCCGCGACTCTAGAACAGGTCCGTTCTTCCGGATGGCTCAGGGGCCAGATTCGAAGCGTCCTGCGCCGGGCTCCCACCATCCCCGGCTCTCTGCTGCAAGGATTGACCTCTACTACTCCCCGTCAAAGCCTGATGCATATTCGATTGGTCACGGATTATAGACGAGCGTCGCGCAAGGGCACAACCGAGGGAAACGCACCGTTCACCGAATCTCCGGAATCCTGCGCGCCCCCTGCGTTCGCGCACCGGCGCGCCTTGTCCTACACTCTGCGCACTGGGCGGGACGCGACGCGGCTGAAGGTTGAGGGGGCTGGATGGACCGGGACACGGATTCTCTTCGCGGACGCCTCGCATTCCTGGACCGCAGTGATACCCCGCTCGTCCAGAACCGCACCGCGATGGTCCTTCTTGCCATAGCCACGATCGCGGTCATGAGCTGGCTGAACAGCCGCTACGGTTCGTACATCTCGTTCACTGCGCTGTACCTCATCCCGGTGGCCGTGGTCGCCTGGTACATCGGACGTGCCGGGGGCCGTGTCGCAGCACTCGTCGCAGGTCTGGCGAAAGTCGCTGCCGACCTCTTCACGGCGGTGACGCCGCAGCCGGCAGTGGCGGTCATCTGGAACGCGGCGACGATCATCATTCTGTCCATGGTCGTCGGCGAGGTGCTCACGCGTCTGCATGCGGCGCTCGACGCGGAGCACGACCTGGCCCGCACCGACGCACTCTCGGGGCTGCCGAACACCCGGAGCTTCCACGAGTTGGCGATCGTCGAGCTGGAGCGGGCGCGCCGCTACCGCCGCACGTTCACCATCGCCGTGATGGACCTCGATCACTTCAAGTCGGTCAACGACACGCTCGGACACGACATGGGCGACCGGCTCATCCGCGACGTCGCGCATGCGCTTCGATCCAACCTGCGGAGGGTGGACGTAGTCGCGCGCCTCGGCGGAGACGAGTTCACGCTGATGCTCCCCGAGACCGACGCCGAACAGGCGCAGGTGGCGCTCAGCCATGTCCGTATCGCCCTGCGCGGTCTCGATGACGCCTACGGACCGGACGTGAAGGCATCTATCGGCGCGGTGACCTTCAGGACCGCCCCAGAGACCGTCGGTGACATGCTGAGGCTTGCGGACACGGCTATGTATCGGGCAAAGGCTGCCGGCCGCGATCGGATAGAAGCGATCACGATGCCCGTAGACGCGACGCGGCTCGAGGAGCTGGAGATCACGGCGATGCACGAGGCCGTAGCCGACCGGAACCCGCTTCCTAGCCCGATCGGCGCGTCGTGACACAGCCCGCCAGGTAGGTCCCGTACGGCGTCGGACGGCCGTCCCGCAGGTTCAGAGCCAGGTCGGGACGTTGCCTCAGCGATGCCGCGAAAGCCGTGCCTGCGGGCGCGACCTTCGCTCCTATCGAGTCTCCCAGACCGTCGTACGCAGCCTCGATGGCGCCGGATGTCACGCCCTCCGCCACCGCGTCGGGGCGCTCCCAGGTCATCAGAAGCACGGCGCCTGCGCCCGACTGCCGGATCTCGTCGGCGAACGCCCGTCCGTACTGGTAGAACTCCGCTGCGAGCAGCACCGGCGTCACGCTCTGGTCCTGCAGGACGACGTAGATCCACCCGCCTCGGTGGATGGCCTGCAGGGCGTGCCCGTCGGTCCAGTGGTTCTCGAGCGTGAACCTCCCGTATGTGACGCGCTCGGTGACCACGGACGGCGCCAGCCGCTCGAGTTGCTTGTCGAGCCCGTCGTTGTAGCTCGTCTAGCTGTTCCCGACGAACAGGACGCGGGTGGCCTGCCGCAGCGGACGCGGGGGCGTTCCGGCTGCGAGCACCGCGACGACGACGATGCCCGCCGCAGCCGCTATCAGGGTCAGGCCAGAGGCCCTCTCGCGCACCGCCGCGCGCGTCCGAGCGATCAGAGTGGTGGTCTTCGTGCTACAGCGCCTCGATGAGCGCGTCCGCGTACGCCTGCGTCCCCACCGAACCGGCGGTGCTCCCGGTGACCGACCGCTTGATGTCGTAGGTGACCTTGTCGCCCGCGCCGATGACCGTGCGGATGGCGTTCAGGATGCGGTCCGCCGCGTCGACCTCGCCCATGTGCCTCAGCATCAGCGTCGCCGACAGGATCTCAGCCGTGGGGTTGGCCATGTCTTTGCCGGCGTACTTGGGCGCGGAGCCGTGCGTGGGCTCGAAGACCGCGCAGTCGGTCCCGATGTTGGCGCCCGGCGCGATGCCCAGACCGCCGATGAGTCCGGCTGCGAGGTCCGAGATGATGTCTCCGTACAGGTTCGGGAGCACGAGCACGTCCCACCACTCGGGATGAAGCACGAGCTGCATGCAGGTCGCGTCGACGATGTAGTCCTCGAACTCGATCCCGCTGTCGGCATACTCGGCCGCCACCTCGCGCGCCACCTTAAGGAACAGCCCGTCGGACATCTTGAGGATGTTGGCCTTGTGCACCGCCGTGACCTTCTTGCGGCCGTTGGCGATCGCGTAATCGAACGCGTAGCGCACGATGCGCTGGGTGCACGTTATCGAGATCGGCTTCAGCGAGATCCCGGAGTCCGACCTTATGAGGCCGGCGCCCTTCGCCGCGGCGAACTCGATGAGCTCGCGCGCGGCGTCGCTGCCTTCCGCGAACTCGATCCCCGCGTACAGGTCCTCTGTGTTCTCGCGGACGATGACGAGGTCGATGTTGTCGTAGCGTGCCCCGCTGCCCTTGATCGAGAACGCGGGGCGCAGGCACGCGTAGAGGTCGAGCTCCTTGCGGATCGCGACGTTAACCGAGCGGAACCCGGTGCCGACCGGAGTGGTGATCGGGCCCTTGATCGCGACCTTGTTGCGACGGATCGACTCGAGAACGTGTTCGGGAAGAGGCGTGCCGTACTTGTCGACGACGCCCGCTCCGGCCTCGACGGTGTCCCACTCGATGTCGACCCCGGTCGCCTCCACCACACGCTGCATGGCGCCGGTCAGCTCGGGCCCGATACCGTCGCCGGGGATGAGCGTGACGGTGTGCTTCGTCATTGGATCAGGACTCCTCGTGATGTCTCATGTTCAGGGCGCGCCGGTTCGAGCGGCGCGGGGCAACAGTGTAGAGCACGCGCGGCGAAGGCGCCCGTGCAAAGCGGGGTGGGCCTCAGCCAAGCAACTTCGACAGGACGAAGATGTCCACGGGCTCGCCGTCGACCATCGCTGCGCGGCGCAGGAGCCCCTCATGCTCGTACCCGAGGCGCTCGTAGAGGCGCAGCCCGCCGGGATTCGTGGAGAAGGCGTGGACCTCGATGCGGGTGATGCCGTGACCCGGAGCCCACCCTTCGAGCACCCGGATGAGCCGTGTGCCGATACCGCGGCCCCTGTATCCGCGAGCGAGCGAGATCCCGAACTCCCCCGCGTGGGCCAGCTCCGCGAGCTTGCCCCCGCTGAACCCGATGTTGCCTACGATCTGGCCGTCGTCCTCGGCCACGAACATCACCGCGTTGTCCCATTCGACGTGGGGCGCGAGGAACTCGATCTCCTGCTCCATCGTGAGATCGTCGCGCCTGAAGATCCCGGGGAGTTTCTCGCCGAACAGCGCGATGGCATAGCGGCGCAGTTCGGCCGCGTCGTTCATCGTGGCCTCGCGGATCGTCACGCTCACGCGGTGCCCCCGGCCGTGCGGGCCAGGCCGGCGCCCCACGCGCGGGCGCGGTCCAACTCGCCGTCCTTGAGAGGATCGGTGCGACCGGTGACGATGAACTTCTCCGGGGCCGCGATCTCCCTGTAGCCCTTGGCCGTGAGCGCCGCGGCGATGTGCTTGGGAGCGCTGCCAGGTGACCACCATATACGCGTTTCGAACGCCGCGAATCCGGCACTTCCCGAGGGTAGCCCGGCCATCCACTCGCGCATCGAGGGCGCTGAGAGGTCCGGTGCAGGTCCCGCAGGCGGCGTCTGCGCGATCCCGGCCCGCATCTGCTCGGTGGGGAGAGTGAAGCCCAGCAACGGCGCGCCCGCGACGATCAGGTCAGCGCCCTCGATCGCGGCCCCCACCGCTGCGGACGTGGACAGAGCGGCCGCCCCCTCGCCCATGCCCGCCGCGATGGCGCGCGCGACCGCGGCGGTGTTGCCCCACAGTGACTCGTATACGACGACAGCCTTCATCTTGCGGTCCCTCCCCTTGCGTACCCGACCTGCCTGCGCGCGTTCAAGAGCCCCCGGGTCATCCTATCCGAAGACCCAGCAGCTTTCGCACGCGGGCCGCGAGCGTGAGTCGCGGCCGACACGGGCATGAGTCGATCGAACGGCCGGAGGTCGCTTGGACGCACATCCCGGAACCGGGCTGCTTGCTGCGGGCCGGGTATTCCTTGCAGTAGCGGCACCAGACCGGCTGGTCGGCGCGGCTGCCCTGTGCACCAGGGGTCACGGCTGACTCCTTGGAGGAGCGGACGGCGCGGGTGGAGGCGTCGCGCTCGGCTTCGACGGCATCAGGTCCTGGATCCGCTTGGCCGGGACGTATCCGGGCAAATGCGCGGCCCACACAAGGTCGTTGCCCTTGATGACACCCTGCGCGGCGAAGGTACGCATGTCGTCCCAGGAGTATGGGCCGTATGAGGCGCCGTCGCGGCCGATGAACCATTCCCCCTGCATACTTCGGCTCCGTGTCTCCTTCAGTCCCGCGGACAATCATCGGCCAGGCTCAGATGGCGCGCAACGGTCAGCCGGCCGCCCTCGGTGCGATCAGTGCCCCGGACCCGCCAGCCGATCGCCGTACTCCGCCAGCAGGCCGTCCAGTTCCTCGTAGGTCGTGGCCCGATACGCGCGCTCGCGCACGGAAGCGGCGTTCGGCAGCCCGTGCAGGTACCACGCCACGTGCTTCCGCATCCGGGCGACCGCGTGCGGGCCCCCGAACTCGACGAGTGCAGCGGCGTGCTCCCGCGCCACCGAGATGCGCTCCTGGGCGGTGGGAGGCGCGATCTCGATGCCGGTGTCGATGAGAGCACGGCACTCCCGGAAGATCCACGGATCGCCCTGTGCTCCACGGGCGACCATCACTGCGTCCACGCCGGTATGATCCAGCATCCGGACCGCATCGGCCGCGCTGAAGACATCCCCGCTGCCGATCACGGGGATGCCGACCGCCTCCTTGACCTTGGCGATCACCGTCCAGTCGGCCGCCCCCCGATAGAACTGCCCGCGCGTGCGGGCGTGGATCGTCAACATCGAAGCGCCGGCAGCCTCCATCGCCCGCGCGAATCCTGCGGGATCGGCCGACTCAGCGTCCCAGCCGGTCCGGAACTTCACACTGACCGGCGCGCCGCATCGCTCGACCATCCGCTCAACGATGTGCGCCGCGAGCTCCGGGGTGCGCATGAGCGCGCTCCCCTCCCCCTTGGAGACGACTTTGCTCACCGGGCAGCCCATGTTCACGTCGATGGTGGCGATGCCCACGCCATACCGCTCGACCACGCGCCGCGCCTGTTCCGCCATGACTTCCGGGTCCGCGCCGAACAGCTGGACCGCACAGGGCACTTCGTCGGGATGCAGCGTCAGCAGCGCGCGGGAGACCGGCGCGTCCGGGTTGTAGTGCAAGCCAGTCGCGCTGACCATCTCGGTGAAGGTCAGTCCGGCGCCCATGCGCTTGCAGATCGCGCGGAACGGCGCTTCGGTGATGCCGGCCATAGGGCCGAGGACCACGTTGGCCGCGACGAGCAGCGCGCGGATGTCGGCGGGTGGGTTCGTCATGCCGCGATGATACGACGAGCCGTTCAGGCGAGCCGGATCTCGATCCGCTCCAGACCCTTGCCGGGGTTCTTCCGATTCAGCACGATCGCGCCAACCTCGCCGGTGCGACGCGGGTGTGTGCCCCCGCACGGAACGCGGGCGAAGCCGGCCACTTCCCAGTAGCGCCGCTGGGTCGCCTCGTCCTCGAACGCGCTCGTCACCGGCAGGTCGGCGGCGACCAGTCGGGCAACCTCGGTCAGTATCGGAAGGAAGAGTTCGGAGACGTTGTCCGCGTAGGCGAAGTCGATGCGCGCCTTGCCCGACGAGGTGTGCGCGCCCACCTTCTCGATGCCTGGGGCCGCACGGTACACGAGCTCGAGCACCATCTCGGCGGCGAAGTGGAGCCGCCGGAGCTTCTCGCGCCGCTTCCCGTCGATCTCGACACGGACGGCATCGCCGGGACGCAGGCCGTGGCCCTCGGGCATCAGGTAGGCGATGCCCAGGCCCTCCGCGCGCGCTTCCAGCACCGGCAGGCCCGCGATCGTTCCCTCGTCGCTCTCCTGTGCACCGGATTCGGCGAAGAAGATCGTGGACGCGAGCGTGACGACATCGCCGTTGACGCTCACGACGACGGTATCGAGTCCCGTCAGATATGGATCGTCCCAGAAGACCTTCTCGGTCATGTGACCTCGACTCTCGGCTCGCTGTCCCCCCATTCTCGCACGCGAACGGCCGACTTCCGCGACGGTGTCCTGGTAGTGCACGTGCCGAGGGGCAAGGAAGCGCTCAAGCCGAGGACGCACCACATCGCACTGGGTGCCGGCGAGAAGCAGCGTCACATGTCGGAACGAGACCGAACGGACACGCCGATGCCCCGCCATCCGGCGGGGCATCGGCGTGTCCGGCTCAGTCCTGCGTCCGTAACCCACTCAACAGACGCTCACCGAGACGAGCGCACCTGCTTGATCCAGCCGCCGAGTGCGCCGAAGACCGCACCCCACACCAGAGCGAGGACCGCGGTGAGCAAGAGATCGCTCCCCCAAGCGATGCTGCCGCCGGTCGACGCCGATACGGGGATGTCGAGCTTGAGGGTCACCATCGTCAGCCACGCGAGACCGACCATTCCGATGGCGTAGGGGACCGCCATCTTCGCTCCCTCCACCACAAGTGAACCCGCGCCGCGGCTCCAGGATGCCGCGAGGTAGCCCCCCACCAGGAGCGGGACCACCGGCAACAGGAGGAGCAGGTACGCCCACGCTTCGTAGTTGACGCCGAACGGGATCGGATAGGGCATGCCGGTCGCGTAGTCGGCGGACACACCCGTGATCGACATGCGGGCAGTCCCGGGGACGGTGCCGCTCGAAGCCGCACCCAGCGCCGTCCAGGTGTACGGCGTGCCATGCCCGAAGTCGTACACGTAGAACGCGAACGACGGAGAGAGCTCGAGCACGGCGCCATCCGCCACGGCGACCACTTGCGCCGTACCCGACTGATACGGATCCGTGGGGATCTTGGACTTCGCGTAGGTCCAGATTCCCGCGGTGACGATCAGCGACACGATGAGCGCGATACCCAGAGCGACCAGCGAAGCGATGACGGGTGCCGTTGCTGACCACGTGGTCGCGCGAACGAGCTCCCCGAAGGGACGACGGGACCTGAACGCGAGGTAGCCCAGCCCCACGACCGCGCCAAGGGCTGCGCCCACCACCAAGCAGTACAGAAGGATCGATATGAACGGGTAGGAGGTCGTGATGAACGCGGAACTGCCCGACGGCGCGCCGGCTGCGGCCAGGATGGACGTGAGGTCGACCCGACTGGAGGCGACCGCCGCTATCGCGAGCATGCCGACCGCGTACGGGACGCTGGTCACCGCGCCCTGTAGCAGGGCCGCGCGGGCCGATGACGGCTGCGCGACCCTCACAGAGACGAAGGCCGCCAGCGCGATCGCGAGCAGCGCCAGCACGTTCCATACGGACACCGGGGTCTGCAACTCGAGCGACGCGGTCACTGGCGAGTCGTTGATGTTCGCGATGACGCCGACCGACTCCGCCGGTACGTGCAGGTTCACCGCCAGGAACGGCACCGTGATCGCGCCGTCCGCCAGGGACCGGTAGACCCCGGAGCCACCGCCCACGCTGAGCAGAGGTTTCCATGCATCGATGATCATCGGCCGAGCGACGGCGGCCGCAAGAAGGATGAACACGAGGCCTGCCGCCGCGCCGATGAGGGCGCCCTTCAGCCCGTTGGGCCCCAAGAGACCGGCATACCAGGAAACCTTCGGGACCGGCGCGGAGGCGCCAACCGCGTACGGCGCCGCGAAAGCCTGAACGGGAGGAGCGGCGGCCGGGCGGACCAACTGGGTGCCGCACTTCGTGCAGAACTGCAGACCGTCCGTGCTCTCCGTGCCGCACCGCGAGCAGAAGACCCGAGCCGGAGTCGGAGCGGGCGGAACCGGAGGAGCGGGCTGAACCAGCATCGCCGGCGAGGCAGGCTCAGTGGACTGCGCTGGGAACGGTGTCCCGCACTTCTCACAGAACGTCGCGCCCTGTCCACTCTCCGCGCCACAAGAACTGCAGAACATCTTGGCCCCCCTCGAGCCCGCGCACTGGAAACCCCCTGAGGGATCCTACCATGCGCGGAGCGCAAGGAGCGCGCCTGTGGCGACTCGGTCGACCGCCATCACGAGAGCGACTACGGCGCCGAACTCTGAAAGATCAGAGACTCGTTGCCGCCCTTGTCGTACAAGGTCAACGCGCCGCCGGCGACCTTGTACGAACCGACTTGGGCCAGCAGCTGTTGGTACGCAGACTCAGCGCGCATCGCGGGCTCGGGGCCGGCCATCTCGGTCATCGCGAGCGCGCCGAGAGTGATCGACCCGCCCGGACCCACGCTGTAGACACCGCCGTAGCTGTTCACGCCGCTGTTGCCGGAGATCTGCCCGTCTGCGAACTTGGCGGTGATCGTCACCGAGGCCGGGTCGATCGAGCTGATGGACCAGCCCGTGAGCCTCCACTGGGTGCCG
>DATCGP010000076.1:0-15299 GCA_036508875.1 Coriobacteriia bacterium
CGTGCATAGTTGTGGGATTGTTGTGAATGCGCGCCGTCGGGCGCGAACCTTGCTGCTTATCCGTTCGTCTCAACCAAGTACAGAAGGAGCGGAACACCATGTTCTTCAGAAACGGGTTCTACGGCAACGGCGGCATGATGGGCGGCTTCGGCCTCGGAGCCATCCTCGTGTGGCTGCTGTGGGTCGCGATAGTGGTCGGCGTCATCCTCTTGATCGTCCGCCTCGTCCGTCACCGCGACCACATTCACGGCGCGATGATGATGCAGGGCATGGAGCACGGCGGCATGGGCGCGATGACGCCTCCGGCCGCTGCGCCGCATGACGAGGCCATGGCGATCGCCCGGAAGCGTTTCGCCGCCGGTGAGATCACCAAGGAACAGTACGACGAGATCGTCAAGACGCTCGGCTAGGCGCTGCCGCCGCACAGCGGTCGCGCCGCGTGAAGGGGAGACGCGGATGCGCGATAGCGGGCGGCTGGTTTGGCTCGTGATCTTCGTCTCCATCGCGGCGGCCGGGCTCGTTGCAGGATGCGCGCCCGCGCCGCCGCCGAAGCCGGGCCCGGTCCGGGTGGATGCGTCCGCCGACGGGACGACCGTCTCACTGAAGGTCGGCCAGACCCTCGAGGTCGCGCTGCCCGGCAATGTGACCACAGGCTACGACTGGGGCATCAACGGGATGCTTCCGTCACAGGTCACCACCGTGACCGACAGTTACGAGAGCACCGCTCCGTCCGGGGTCGTCGGCGCCGGTGGTGTGCGCACTTTCGTCTACACCGCGGTCACGCCCGGGACCGGCACGCTGCGCCTGATGTACTCACGTTCGTTCGAGGAGGGCGTGGCCCCGTCAAAGGTGTTCAACCTGACGGTGGTCGTGCAGTAGCCCCGCCTAGGTGATCCGCGTGCCGGCGTCGCCGGCGAGCGCCGCTTCCAGGTCTTCGACGCGGCAGATGATCGCCGCGTGTCCGGTGGCACGCGCGAACCAGGCGCTGGCCGCCACCTTCGGGCCGATGCTGCCCTCCTCCAGGGCTCCGGAGGTGAGGAGGCGATCGGCCTCGTCGGCGGTGAGCCGGTCGAACCCGGTCTGTCGCTCGGTACCCCAGTCGGCGTAGACACGGTCCGACTCCATGAGGATGACCAGGCCGTCGGCGCCGATCTCCTCGGCGAGCCGTGCGCTGGCCCAGTCCTTGTCGATGACCGCGTCGACTCCATGCAGCTGGCCGTCCGCGGCCTCGCGGACCGGGACTCCGCCGCCGCCCGCCGCTATGGCGACCATCCCGTCCGAGAGCAGCCGCGCGACGACCGGCGCCTGTACGATGCGCAGCGGTCGAGGCGACGGCACGACGCGGCGCCACCCGCACCCGGGCACTTCGACGAACGTCCAGCCCGGTTCCCGGGTGCGCTGCAGTCCGGCCTGCTCGGCGGTGTAGTAGGGCCCAATCGGCTTGGTCGGCCTCTCGAAGGCGGGATCTGCGGGATCGACGACCGTCTCGGTGATGATCGTCGCGACCGGATTGCCGATCCCGTGCATCCATAAGGCGTTGGCCAACGAGAGCTGCAGCATGAAGCCGAGCCCGCCTTCGGAATCCGCTCCCGCGATGTACAGGGGCATCGGAGTCACGGTGTCGCGGGCGGCCTCATTGCGGATGACGATGTTGCCGACCACCGGGCCGTTGCCGTGCGTGAGCGCGATCCGGTGACCAGCTCCCACGAGCGGAACGATGCTCTGCATTGCCGCGTCGGAGCGATCCTGCTGTGTCTCTATCGAGCCGTCATCGCCGCGGCGCAGCATGGCGTTGCCGCCGAGTGCGATGACGAGCGTGAGCGTGCTGTCGGGGGCGGACTCGATCACACAAGGCCCTTCTCCGTGAGGAACGCGTCGACGAGCTGACGGAGAGTCGGCTCGCCCCGGTC
Source organism: Coriobacteriia bacterium (assembly GCA_036508875.1). Classification (GTDB taxonomy): domain Bacteria; phylum Actinomycetota; class Coriobacteriia; order Anaerosomatales; family PALSA-660; genus PALSA-660. The sequence goes on from DATCGP010000076.1 coordinate 1,911, forward strand.
CTCCACCTCATAGGTCACACGCACCGCGTCCTGCTTGATGTCGATCAGCCGAGCGAGGTCGATCGGGGTCGCGATGAGTACGGCGTCGCACGGGACCGCAGCTATCGTGGCGGCCAAGTCGGCGAGCTGCTCGGCGGAGTAGCCCATGGCCGGGAGCACCTCGGTCAGGTGGCCCCACGCCTTGAACGTGTCTGCCAACGATCCTACGGCGTACGGCCGCGGGTCGACGATGACGGCACCCGCGCGCCTGGCGGCGATGATTCCGGCGCCGTACGGCATCCCGCCGTGTGTGACGGTGGGGCCGTCCTCGATGACGAGGACCCTCTTGCCCGCGATGCGGGCGTCGCCGCCCGCCACCTTCACTGTCGAGTCGGTCTCGACGAGCGTGGCATCCGGGTTGAAGCGCTTGGCCGTGGCGCGCAGCTCCGAGACGCTGGAGGGGTCTGCGGTGTCCACCTTGTTGATGACGAGCACGCTGGCACGCAGGAAGTTGACCTCCCCGGGGTGGTACAGGCGCTCGTGGCCGGGGCGGTGCGGGTCGAGAGCGACGATCTCGAGGTCGGAGCGGATGAACGGCATGTCGTTGTTGCCGCCGTCCCAGATGATGACGTCGGCCTCGGCCTCGGCCGCCCGCAGGATGTCGGTATAGTCGACGCCGGCCATGACGACGCCGCCGGTCTCGATGAACGGCTCGTACTCCTCGCGCTCCTCGACGGTGACCTCGAGCCGGTCGAGGTCTTCCATCGACCCGTAGCGCTCGGCGCGCATCGCGCTCAGGTCGCGGTAGGGCATCGGGTGTCTGATGTCGACGGCGCGCAGGCCGCGCTCGCGGAGCAGGCTCCACACGTACCGCGAGATGCCGGACTTGCCCACGCCCGTGCGCACCGCGCAGATCGAGATGACAGGCTTGTTCGACGCGATCATCGTGCGGTCCGGGCCGAGCAGCAGGAAGTCCGCACCCGCGGCCAGCACGGTGGAGGCCTTGTGCATCACGTCCACGTGCGCGACATCCGAGTACGCGAAGACTACCTCGGCCACGTCGAGCTCATGGATGAGGCGCGTAAGGTCCGCTTCTGGATGGATCGGGATGCCGGCCGGATAGAGGGCGCCGGCGAGGTCCGCAGGATAGGTACGCGAGTCGATGCCGGGGATCTGCGTCGCCGTGAAGGCGACGACCTCGACCTGCGGGTCGTTGCGGTAGACGACCTGGAAGTTGTGGAAGTCGCGGCCCGCTGCTCCCATGACGATGATCCGTGTGCGCTGCATGCCTACTCCTCATCGGTGATCGCTCTGTCCGATCCGCGGTTGCATATACCGCGCCGACTATCGTATACCCGCGCGCGCGTCCGTGCAGGCGGCATGCTCGGAACCGCCTACGCGTTGGATAGCGAGGCTGAGGTACGATTGCCTCGTCGAAGAGGGCCCTTCGCGAAGGAGCAGCATAGATGCCCGTGCGCGTCGTCACCGATTCCACGAGCTACATACCCCCTGCCGAGGCCGCTGACCTCGGCATCCGCATAGTCCAGCTGTCGGCGACCCTCGGGGGCGTGACGCGCGCCGAGGACGAGATCGACGCCGAGGCCTTCTACAGGGCGATGCGCGAGACCGGCGAGTCACCGACGTCCTCGCAGCCGACCGTCGCCTCGATGATCGAGGCGTTCGAGTCTCCTGTCGCCGCCGGGAACGAGGTCGTCGCGGTGCTGCTCTCGGCGAAGATGAGCGGCACCTATGAGACCGCCCTGATGGCGCGCGAACAGGTCCTCGAGAGGCACCCGGGCGCGCGGATCGAGGTCGTGGACTCGCTCTCGAACTGCATGGAGGAGGGGTTCGCGGTGCTGGAGGCGGCACGCGTGGCCATGGATGGCGGCACTGTCGAGGAAGCCGCGGCGGCGGCCCGGGAGACCACTCACAAGACACGCTGGCTGTTCGCTCCGTCGTCGCTGGAATACCTCCATATGGGAGGCAGGATCGGCAACGCCCGGGCGCTTCTCGGCGCGCTGTTGCATGTGCGGCCGATCCTCACGGTCATCGACGGCGTCACCTCCACCGTGCGCTCGGTACGCACGCAGTGTCGTGCCATGGAGACGATCGCCGGCATGGTGGCGGCGGACGCTGCGGCTCACGGCCTGGTCGGCATCGTCGTACACCACATCCTCGACGCCGGCGAGGCCGAGGCGCTGGCGGACCTGCTGGGCGCGCGCCTCGGCCTCCGTCCGCGGGTGCAGCAGATCGGACCGGCGATCGGTCTTCACGTGGGCCCGGGGACGCTCGGCGTCGTGTACGAGACGCGCGACCACCTGCACAAGAACTCCGCCGACGTCTGAACCGATCGCCTGACCTGCGATGTCAGCGGGGTGCGCTACGATGGCGTTGCTCGTGCCCACGCACACCCGTGAGGGGTCCGGATGCCGCTTGTGAGATTCGTCCACGCCGCCGATCTGCACCTCGACGCGCCGTTCGCGGGTGTCGACGCTTCGGACCCGCGAGTGAAGTCAGCGCTCGTGGCGTCCACCCTCGAAGCGTTCGAGCGCATCGTGGCTCTGTGTCTGGACGAGAAGGTGGACTTCCTCATCATCGCGGGCGATGTCTACGACAACGCGCGCAACTTCAACGCGCAGCTGCGGTTCCAGCAGCAGATGGCACTCCTGGCCGGGGCCGGCATCCCGGTCTTCATCGTCGAGGGGAACCACGATCCGGAGTCTGCGCGGCCGCGTGACCTGCGCCTGCCCGACAATGTGCACTACTTCTCGACGCAATCGGTCGAACGAGTACCGGTGGAGCGTGACGGCCAGGTCGTCTGCGCCCTGTACGGGCGAGGCTACGCCCGGGCGGCCGAGACCCGCAACCTCGCGAAGGACTACCATCGCTCGCCCACCGATGCGGTCGCCATCGGCGTGCTGCACGCGAACGTGGGCGGCCGCGAGGGGTTCGAGGACTACGCACCGGCATCGCTGGACGACCTGCGCGCGGCCGGCATGGACTACTGGGCGCTCGGCCACATCCATAAGCCGGAGGTCCTGTCCGAGTCGCCCGCGATCGTCTACGCGGGCTGCCCGCAGGGGCGCAGCCCCAAGGAGGACGGCGTCCGCGGATGCTACCTGGTCGAGATCGAGGGCGGCCACGCTGAGATGTCCTTCCGTCCCACCTGTTCGGTGGTGTGGGAGACCCGGACGGTCGACGTGACGGCGCTCGAGGACATCGATGGTCTGCGGGCAGCGCTCCGCAAGGTCTGCGACGCCGTCCGGCTGTCGGCAGAAGGGTTGCCGGCGATCGTGCGCATCGAACTTGTCGGGCGGGCCGCCATCCACGCTGCGCTGGTCCGCGGGACGGTCCGCGCCGATCTCGAGCGCGAGCTGCGGGACGAACAGATGGCCGGCCGTCCATGGCTGTGGGTCGATAGGGCGCGTGACCGCACATCCGCCGCCCTGGACATCGAGGAGCTCCGCTCGGCGCCGGGCTTCGAAGGGGACCTCGTGCGGTTCGCCGACGAGATGGGCGAGGACCAGGGCTCGCTGGAAGCGACGATCGTCGAACTGCTCAGGCCGATCGAGGCATCTCTGGGGTCGGTCGACCTGGGCCTCACCCCGCAGGAGCTGCTTGAGCGCGCGCGGGACTTGTGCCTGGACCGACTGGAGGGCGATGGCCGATGAGACTCCGCCGGATAGAGGCCGTGCACTTCGGCAGGATCGACGGGCTCTCTCTCGGAGACCTGTCTCCGAAGCTGACCGTCGTCCACGGGCCGAACGAGTCGGGGAAGAGCAGCCTGACCGCGCTCGTGCGCCACGTGCTGTACGGGTTCCCGACCACCGGACGTCGGGTGGAGGCGCCCTACAGCTCCGAGGCCGGGAAGCGCCTGGGCCGGCTCGTATTCACCGATCCGGATGGCGAATGGGTCATCGAGAGGGCGGACGGTCCCAAGGGCGGAGCGCCCACGGTGAGCACCCTTTCCGGCTCTCCACGCCCCGATCTCATCTCCGAACTCACGGCGGGAGTACCCGCGCATTCGTACCGGATCGTCTACGGGTTCGGGCTCGCGGAGATGCAGCAGATCGCGGACACGAAGAGCCAGGAGGACAACCTGCTCGCCAAGTTCTACGCGGCGAGCGCAGGGCTCGAGGTCGACCCGGGTACCGTTCGGGCCGCGGTAGAGGGCTCGATGGAGTCGCTGTGGAAGAAGAACGGCTCGACTCCGGAGCTGAACCGGATGAAGGCCGAGCGGGAGCGGGTGCGCGCTGAGGCGCGCGGGCTCGAAGCGGAGGCGGAAGCCCTTCGGGCCGACGCGGCGCGTCTCGAATCCCTCGAGGGCGATCTCGAGCAGGCTCGCGCGCACCGCACAGAGACGGACGTGCGCGCGAAGAGGGTCGGGCGGGCGATCGACACCGCCGACCGCCTGCTCGCCGAGTCGGAAGCCGCGGACAAGGAAGCGCAGCGACTCGATCGGGAGGCCGAGGCCGTCCGGTCGCAGTCGGCCGCCCTTGTCGTCGATCCCGCCGCGTTGGCGGCGGCGGACACGGTGGATGCGCTGTTCGAAGAGCTCTCCGGGTTCCGCGAGAAGCTCGGAACGCTCGCGTCCGCAGAGACCCAGGCGGCCACCCTCGAGGTGCGGCTGCGTTCTGCCGTCGCCGACACGGGCTGGTCGGTCGAGGCGGCCCTCGCAGCGGGAAGCGACGCCGGCGCGGGTGCCGAGATCGAAGGGGCGCGTGACCGGCTCTTCAGGGCTACGGAGCGTCTCGAGATGGCGGTCGCAGCTCGCGACGCCGCGCGAGCCGAGGGCATGGGGACATCGGCCCCGGAGACGGCTCTCCCGAGGCCTTGGACGGTCCCGGGGTTCGCGATCGCCGCGATCGGCCTGGTGGGCGTGATCGCCGGCATGGTGCTGGCGCAGACGGCAGTCGAGGCGATCGGCGCGCTGCTGATCGCGGTCGGCCTGGTGTTGGCGCTCGCGGTCAGGCCTGCTGCGGGCCCCCGAGGTGACACCTCCAGGTCGCGTGTGACGGCGGCGGAGGCCGGTCTCGAGTCGGCCGCTGAAGCGCATGAGAAGGTGCGCGCCGAATGGTCGGAGTGGGTGCGCTCACGGGGCTTCGGGGACGGCACGGAGGACGCGGCCGCCGTCTTCGCCCGATACCAGGCCGCGCGGTCGGCACGGACGATCGAAGCCGAGCGCGCGGACGTTCTCGCGACCGTCGAACGGGTGCGCGCGACTGCGCTCGGCTACGCGCGGCGTGTCGGCGAGACAGCGGCGGTGCTGCTCGGAGAGGCGCCCGGAGCGGCCACTCTCGAGCGTGCCGGTGAGCTAGTGAACCGGGCGCGCGCGCTGGTCTCGGCGGCGCGCGCCGCGGATGCGACGCGGCGGGAGTCGACAGCCCAGATCGATCGGCTCCAGCGAGAGGCGGCCGGGGTGAGGGCCCGCGGCGGAGCCGCGGTCGCTGCGGCCGGGAGCGCCCTGACGGCGATCGGGGCCGAGATGCTCGACGAGGCCAGGGCGATGTTGATCGAAGCGGACGCCACCGCCGTTGACGCCGCCGCCCGTTTCGAGGACCTGCTGGAAGAGGTCACCGGTCTGCGCGCCAGGCTCGGTTCGGAGCGGCGCGACACCCTCCTGTCCGAACTGAGGCTGACAGAGGAGACGTTGACCGAGCGCATAGCGGCCGGCGTCGGCGGCTATGCGGTCATGGCGATCGCGTGCCGCCTGCTCGCACTCGCGCAGGAGCGGTTCGAACGCGAGCGCAAGGGCCCGATCGTGGAGTGCGCCGAGGCCGCCCTTTCGTCGATGACGGAGGGAAGGTACGCCCGGATCTCGGTTCCGATGGGGAAGGACGCGATCGAGGTGTTCACCGAGTCGTCCGCCGCGATCTCACCCGAGGACCTTTCGCGGGGGACTGCGGAACAGCTTTATCTGGCGCTCCGCATCGGCCTCATCGAGCAGAGCGGCCAGGTGGGCTCCCGGCTCCCCGTGCTCATCGACGACGTCCTGGTCAACTTCAGTCCCGCTCGGATGCATCAGGCGGCCCGCGCGATAGCGGATCTCGCGACGCGACGGCAGGTCGTGTTCTTCACGTGTCACCCCGCGGTCGCCGACCTGCTTTGCACGGTCGCCCCCGACGCCGTCAGGCTGGAACTGGCTCCACCCTCGTAGTCGAAGGGGTTGTTGCGTCGGGTCCGAGACAGGACGCGCGCGCCCGTCGGTCGGCCCACGCCGTTGTGCCGCGTGGTGTGCCCGCGGCGGGCGAGGGTATACTCGCGGCATCCGGTCGGAGTCTTTGAGGAGACCAGAATGCAGTGCGCACAGTGCGGTACCGAGAACGATGCCAGCGCGACGTTCTGCGCGGTGTGCGGTTCGCGGTTCGGTGACGTCGAACCCTCCGCAGACGTGGCACCGGTCAGCCAGCCCCTCGTGACTGAACCCGTCGCTGCCTCGGTCTACGCGCCGGTCGCGACCGCGCCCTCACCTGTGGCAACGACGACGACCGCCCCGCCTCCGCCCCCTCGCAAGAAGCACGGATGCCTGATCACGACGATCGTGCTCTTCAGCGTCGTCGCTGTCGCCGCGGCTGCGGTGGTGTGGTTCGTGACCAGGCCGCCCAGGGACCTCGGGGTGAGCTACACCGAGGCCGACTACCAGTCCGCGGTGGCGAAGCTCGGCATCGAGATCGTCGATGAGGCGCCGAACCTGCCCGTAGAGCAGACGAAGGTCGTCTACAGCGGCAAGAAGCAGGTCAGCGTGCATCTGACGAGCAAGGAGGTCTCGGCGGTGATCTCCATGCATCACCGCTCGCCGAAGTGGGCGCTCTCCGACGTCCAGATACTGCTCGGGACCGACAACCAAGTGCAGATGAGCGGCTTCGCCGTGTATCAGGCGACCCGCTACGGTTTCTACGCCGATCTCAACGTTCTGCTGGCAAGCCCGCAGAGCGTCGGCGGCAGCGCCGACAAGATCGTCGTCTTCGGGATCGACTTCCCGCAGCAGTGGTATGGCCCCGCCGTGGACTACATCGTCCAGGCGACCAACGACTGGCTGTCGGGCATGGGCCAGGGGCTCGACATCCAGTCGGCGTCGATCGAGAACGGCGAGCTCGTGTTGCAGGGAACGGTGCCGGCAAGCATCAGGCGCGTCGCGCTCAGCTCGATCAACACGACGGGGACGCTGACTCCGTAGGCGCCATGCCGCACGCCCGGCCTCTACCCGACCGCTACTCGCCCAAGCAGTAGAGGTAGCCGTCGCGCGAGCCGATGTAGATGCGCCCGTTCCACACGACCGGGGTCGACTCGAACGAGCCGGCCCCGGTCGTGTCGGTCTCCTTGAGGCTCACGCGCACGGTGTGCCCGTCGCGGGCCCTGAGCGCCACACCCTTGCCGTCGGGCGAGTCGTAGATGATCCGGTAGACGTGGACGTTCGCGTTGTAACCGCACGCCACGATGTGGTCGTCCACGATGATCGGCGTCGAGATCGCCCCGCCTATGTACTTCTTGGCGACCACGATCGGAGTCGGCAGCTTCGTCTTGCCGTCCCAGATCGTCGAGGTGCCCTTGGTCTCGTTCTGCGAGAAGAGGTACAGGTTGCCGTCGATCGCGCTCGCCGCAGCCAGAGGGGGCTGCGAGTTGTCGGGGTCGTAGTCGTCGTTGATCGACACGGATCCGATGATGCCGCCGGTCCACTCGGCCAAGTTGCGGCTCTCGGTGGGCAGGTACCAGACCGCAGCGTCTTTCGGGTCCTTGCGCGGGTCCAGCTTCAGGACGCCGCCCCGGCCCGGCACGTACTCCTTCTCGACGGTGACCAACAGGTACCCGTCCTTGGTGACGGGGCTGGTGCCCTCGAGGTCGGTGCCGATCCTGAACTGCCAGACCTTCTTCATGTCGCTGGTGCGGACACCGTAGACGCTTCCAGACCCAACCGCGGCATACAAAGTGTCGCCGATCGCGGTGGGAGAACCCTCGAAGACCAGGTTGCCGCGATGAGCGGCCGCATCGCCTTTCTCGTACAGGATCGTCGAGGCGAGGATCCTGGGAGTCTTCCAGCTCTTCCAGGTGTGGAGCGACGACGGGTCAAGCTTCAGGAACTGCGCCGACTCGAGTCCCTGGTAGACGATCCCGTTCCGGACGACGGCGGACGCGTCGGCGTCTCGGCTGTAGGACTGGGTGTGGGCACAGGGGACGCGCCACAGCTCCTTGCCCGTGGCGAAGGACACCGCTCGGACGGGTGCGATCAGAGGCGAGCTCATGGACAGGCCGAACCCTCGGCGCGAACCGGCGATAACGACGATGCGGTCCTGTTCGGACGTCGCCTTCGGGTCGATCCAGATCGTGTTCGTGCCCTTGATGACGTCCGGGAACTCGTAGCGCCAGATGACCTTGCCGGTCTCCGCGTCGATCTTGCGCAAGCCGTGGTCGAACCCACCCGACATGAGGTAGAGCTTCCCGCCGTCCCTGATGATCGTGCATTGGCCCGTCCAGCCGGTGCCGGACCAGTTGGTGGCGCCTTTGGACGTGGCGGTCCCCGAAGTCTGCCCCGTGCCGATGCGGCACTTCCAGATCAGGTGGAGGGTCTCAGGGACCGGTCCGATGCCGTAGAAGCGACGCGTCTCGTCGCCCAGGTAGGTGGCAACCTTGATGCCATCGCCTGCATCGACCGGGAGTGCTGGATCGGCCGCGGCCGTCGTCTCTGCCGGCGTCGAGGCGTTCGTGGGAGGTGGTGGTGTCTTCGTCGCCTCGACGGTCCCGGTCGTCAAGACGCCGGTCCCGGGGCTTCCGATCCCCGGCAACTTGGCGACGACGACGAGGGCAACGGCGACCCCGACGAGGGCGAACACCACCAGTGCCGCGACGGTCCGGCCGACTCCCGCCCCGCGATGCCGCCCGCGTCCGCGACGCGATGCCGCCCGCGCTCGTGACGCTCGCTCGCCCGCGCTCGCGCGCCCCGGCTCACTGCCAGGATCGGGGAGCGCCCCCGCGCGGGCTTCCGCCCGCGCTCGCATCCTCTCGCGCCGTGCTCGTTCCGCGTCCCCGCCAACGCTCATCCTCAAGCCCCCGGATCCCCTCGATGCAGCGGTCTACGGACCCTCGATCCTGCCTAACGCGATGTCGAGTCTTCGACGAGCTGTCTGCAGGTTCCCAAGCCCTTCTTCCACGGGCGCGGCGGCCGCCGTGATCGCGTCGGCATCATCGGCGCTCATGCCGTCCAGCGTCTCCTGCATCCCGGCGACGACCTGCGACCCTCCTGTCAGGATGAGGTCGCGGATCTCGAGCGCGTCCCCGCTAGTGGCCGCGAGGTCGTTGGTCGCGTCCACGAGGTCGCGCACGCGGCCGACGTCCGCGCGATACGTTGCTACGTCGATCACGCCCGGAGTGCTGGTCTCGGTCTGGGCCGTGAGGGCGGACGCGATGGGGCGGATCCGGTCCTGGATCGCGGTGAGCTGTGTGTCGATGGCGACCAGTTCCGTGCGGTCCGCGCCGGTCGCGACCGGTGTGGTGAGAGACGTGTAGGCGAACCAGCCACCGGCCGCCAGAAGTAGGACCGCCACTATGATCACCGCAGTGAGCACCGGCGCGCGCGGCCCCTCCGCGGGAGCCGCGGCGACCGGCTCCGACTCGCCGGCACCATGGGGCTCTGATGTCTTCTTGGCCATGGATCCCGTGTTCTCCGAGGGTGGTCGAACGGGAACATACACCACAAAGGGCCGAAGCGCGCATCGCGCGACGGTCGAGTCGATGCAAGACCATCCGGACAGGAGCCCCCGTGGCCCGCATAAAGGTGTTCGCCCTATCGACCTGCCCCTACTGCAACCAGGCTCGTGCGTATCTCAGCGACAACGGAGTCGACTTCGACGTCGTGGAGGTGGACAAACTCGAGGGGCAGCCTCGGACAGACGCCGTGGACGAGGTGAAGCGGCTATCGGGCGGGACCTCGTTCCCTGTCATCGTGGCCGACGGGAAGGTCGTCGTGGGATTCGACAAGGCCGGTATCGGCCGTCTAGCCGGACTCTGACCGGCCGCGCTCATCGAGCGCGAGCCTGTAGAGAGGCTGGGTCGCGACCGCAGCGCCTGAAGCGGCGGGCTAGTCTTGGTGAGGCGCGCCGACACCGTGGCGGCTGAGCCCGCGGCGCTGGTGGCGCGCGCGATAGCGGGCGTAGTTGGCGACGGCGAACACGATGGAAGAGGCGGCGATGAAGGCGAGCCATTCCGTGGCTGGACCGGCTCCCACGGCCTCGAGCGCCGCGGCGAGCGCGGCCCCGATCGCGAACGGGAACGATGCGCGGTCGCGGAGCAGCGCGCTGACGGTCGCGATCGCGACGGCGGCGACGAGCCAGCCCCAGAACCAGATCCGCACGTCGACTCCTCTCCAAGGACGCTGCCCCAGCGTAGCGCATCCTTCGTGCCCGTTGTTATTCGCATGAAGCGCATACGTATGGTGCGTGAAAGTCGCAACGAGTCCACGTAGACTGGTACTGCGATACGACCCGCGCATCGGGCGTATCGCCGGCCCGGGCGCGTTCGATCGATGAGGAGCGGCACCATGAACAGTCCTGCGCGGGTCCCGGATGTTGTGGAGACCATCGGCGGCACACCGCTGGTCCGCTTGTCGCGCCTGGACGCGGGGTTGCCGGGCCGCGTCTTTGTGAAGTGCGAGTCGCGCAATCCGGGCGGTTCGGTCAAGGACCGTATCGGCAAGGCGATGATCGAGGACGCGGAGCGGCGCGCCCTTCTGACCCCGGGCACGTCCGTGATCGTCGAGCCGACCAGCGGCAACACCGGTATTGCGCTCGCTCTCGTGGGCGCCGCCCGCGGATACAGGGTCGTCCTCACGATGCCCGAGTCGTTCTCGATCGAGCGCCGTAAGCTGCTGGCGGCCTACGGCGCGGAACTCGTTCTGACCGACAAGGCGCTCGGCATGCAGGGAGCGGTCGACAAAGCCGTCGAGGTCGCTGCCGGTATCGAGGGTTCTTTCATCCCCGGGCAGTTCGACAACCCGGCCAACCCGCGAGCCCACTACTTGACCACCGGGCCCGAACTCGATGTTGCGCTCGGTGAAGAAGCGCTCTATGCGTTCGTCGCGGGCGTGGGCACCGGTGGGACGATCAGCGGCGCTGGACGCTTCCTGAAGGAGGTCCGACCCGGCACGCTCGCGGTGGCGGTGGAGCCTGCCGAGTCGCCGATCATCGCTCAGAAGCTCGCGGGCGAGCCGCTCACTCCGGGGCCGCATGCGATCCAAGGGATCGGCGCAAACTTCATCCCGGCGATGCTGGACCTCTCCGTTCTCGACGGGGTCGAGCACGTCGATGGCCCGACGGCCATCGCGATGGCCCGCCGCCTCGCAGCCGAGGAGGGCATATTCGTCGGGATCTCCTCGGGCGCGAACGTGGCCGCCGCACTCCGGCTGGCCGCCCGTCCTGAGGCGGCCGGCAAGGCGATCGTGACCGTCGCTCCGTCGACCGGAGAGCGCTACCTGTCCACGCCGCTGTGGGAGGGCTTCGGGCAGTGAGGGTCTCGCAGCGGCTCGACTACGCCCTGCGCGGTCTGGTGGCGCTCGCTCAGCGGCCGGCCGACGCTTCCGTCGCTGCGGGGGAGATAGCTGACGCGGTCGGCCTGCCTCGCAGGTTCCTCGAGCAGCAGTTCACCACTTTGGCGCAGGCCGGGATCGTCGAGTCCCGGCGCGGCGCCGGCGGGGGTTGCGCGTTAGGGCGTCCCGCGAGCGAGATCTCCGTTGCCGACGTGGTGCACGCGCTCGAGGGGCCCGCGCTCGACGCGCCGCACAACAGCGGAACGGTCGTGACCGGGTTGTGGGACGATGTCGCGGCCTCGCTCGAAGCGTCTTTGGCCGGCGTCACCCTGGCCGAACTCGCGCGCGGACAGGACCGCCTCGACGCTGTCTCGGCCGCCGTCTACTTCATCTGAGCGGGCGGTCTGCGGCGGGCGGTGCGACGCGCTGCCCGATGACCTGCGAAACAGGCGCGAAACATGCCGTTCGGGTGTAGCTCGCGTCGGCTGTGTTCATGCTGTTACTGCTTGTGCGTGTCTGTTACACTCGCGGAATCCTGAGGCCGGGAGCATTCAGGGAGATTGTTGTACCCCCGGCCGGATGGTCAGGCAGTCAAGACGGAGGAAAGGGATGACAAATGGTTAAGGCTAGGAAGTACATGGCCATCGCGGCCCTCCTCGCTGCTGTGGCGCTGGTCGTCACTGGCTGCGGGGGGCCCGCCACCACCACAGGCGGGGCGAAGACGACGGTCACCATCGGTCTCGGTGCTCCGCTCACCGACGGCGCTGTCGCGCTCGGCAAGGGCATGGTCAACGGCGCGAACCTCGCCGTCGCTCAGGCCAACGAGACCTCGGAAGTCCAGGACCTCGGCCTGGTCATCGCCACCGTCAACGGTGACGACAAGGGCGATCCTGCGACCGGCGGCACCGTCGCCACGCAGTTCGCGGCCAACCCGACCCTCGTCGGCGTCATGGGCCACCTGAACTCCGGCGTCACCCGCGTCGCGGTCAAGATCTACAACGCGGCCAACATCGTGCAGGTCTCGCCGGCCAACACCGCCGTCGACCTCACCCAGATGGGTATGACGAACTACTTCCGCGTGTGCACGATGGACTCGGTCCAGGGCCCGGCTGGCGCGGACTACGCGTTCAAGACCGCCGGCAAGAAGATCGCGTACGTCGTCGATGACTCGACCGCGTACGGCGAGGGTCTGGCCGCCGCTTGGGCGCAGCAGTTCACCGCTGATGGCGGTACCGTTGCCGGAACCGCGAAGACGACCGACAAGCAGACCGACTTCAAGTCCCTCGTCACCACCATCAAGTCCAAGAGCGTCGATATCGTCTACTACGGCGGCATGTACAACGCCGGCGCGCTGCTCTCCAAGCAGATGAAGGAAGGCAGCGTCGCTGTTCCGCTCATGGGCGGCGACGGTATGTTCGACCCGGAGTACATCAAGCTCGCGGGCGCGGCGAACGCCACTGGCGATTTCGCGACCTCCGTAGGCCTGCCGCTCGCACAGCTGCCGCAGGGCCAGGCGTTCAAGGCGGCGTTCGACGCCGCGTACCCCGGCCAGGAGATCGCTGCCTACGACGCGTATTCCTTTGACGCCGCGAATGTGATCATCAAGGCGATCATCTCCGTCGCGAAGTCGATGGGCGTCGACAAGGTCGCCACCACCGACGGTAAGAAGGCCATCATCGCCGCTGTGGCAGCTACCGACTTGGAAGGTGTCACCGGCCAGGTCAAGTTCGACGCCAACGGCGACACGCTGAACAAGGCGATCACGGTCTATGTCGTGGGCGCTGACGGTACGTGGGGACCTGCTGCCAAGTAGGGACCTGATCCAAGCCACGTCTCCAGCTCAGTCGATCTAGACGGAGCGCGAGCAAGGCCCGGGCGGACACGTGAACGTGTCC
>DATCGP010000077.1:0-13979 GCA_036508875.1 Coriobacteriia bacterium
TTCGACAAGACGCCGAAGGACCCGGGGTACATCAAAGGATACGTGCCGGGCGTGAGGGAGAACGGCGGCCAGTACACGCACGCCGCGATCTGGGTCGTCCTGGCGTACCTGATGCAGGGCGACGGCGACGAGGCGTTCGACTTGCTCGGCATGCTTAACCCTATCTCGCACTCGTCCGATCCGGAGGCGGTAAGCCGCTACAAGGTGGAGCCCTACGCGCTGGTGGCCGACGTCTACTCGGTGGCGCCCCACGTCGGGCGCGGCGGGTGGACCTGGTACACAGGCGCAGCCGCGTGGATGTACCGCGTCGCGCTCGAGAACCTGCTCGGACTGCGCATCGAAAGCCGCGGAGACAGCGAGTCCCTGATCGTCGACCCCTGTGTGCCGAAGGCGTGGCCCGAGTACGAGATGACGCTGCGCCACGGCGGCGGGACCTGGCGGATCCGCGTCGAGAACCCGCGGGGCGTGAACCGCGGCGTGGCGCGCATCACTCTAGACGGGCGCTCGGTCGAGGGCGGAGAAGTCCCGCTCACCGGCGTCGGCGACCATGAGGTGGTCGTGACGCTGATCGGCGGCTGAGACCCCGCTGCGAAGTGGCCTGCAGCGGGCCTGCTTGCGGCGCCCACGCGCCCGCTCGCACGCGCCCACGCGGACCCCGCATTCCTTGTCCCTGTGTGTTACACACTCCTTTCCGAGTGATATACACTCGGCAGACTCGATTCGACGAGGGGATGTGCCGCTTCCTTGGGAGCGGCCGAACAGGGACATCAGGGAAGGGAAGGGTGGAGCATGAAGAAGTTTGCACGTTCGTTCGCGCTTCTGCTGGCTCTCGCACTCGGCATCGCAGCCATCTCGGGGTGCACCAGCACGAGCTCGAACACCACGGGCGGCACGTCTGCCGCAAACGACACGTTCACGTACGCACAGGGCGCTGACCCCCGCGGTCTCGACCCCGCGCTCGTGGATGACGGCGAATCCTCGAAGATCATCGTGAACATCTACGAGGGCCTGCTGAAGTACGCGCCGGACTCCACCGCGGTCGAGCCCTCGCTCGCCGAGACCTGGACGATCAGCCCCGACGGCCTGAGCTACACGTTCAAGCTGCGCCAGGGCGTCAAGTTCCACGATGGCACCGACTTCAACGCTGACGCCGTCAAGTTCAACATCGACCGCCAGCTGCCGCCGAAGGTCACCGCGGACATGTCCTACGGTCCCTTCGTGTTCGGCTCGGTCAAGGACGTCGTGGTCGTCGACCCGTACACGGTCACGATCAACCTCACCGCGAAGAACACCGCGTTCCTGGCGAACCTGGCGATGAGTCTGGCTGCCCCGATGGTCAGCCCGAAGGCGCTCACCGACGGCAACAACTCCGTCATGGAGCACCCGGTCGGCACCGGTCCCTACAAGTTCGTGAGCTGGAACAAGGGTGAGAACGTCATCCTCGTCCGCAACGACGACTACTGGGGCGACAAGGCCATCATCAAGAACGTCATCTTCCGCTTCATCGCCGACAACTCTGCGCGCGTCCTGGCGCTCAACAACGGTGAAGTCGACATGATCGATGGCATCGACGCCACCGTGGTCAGCCAGATCGAGTCGGGCGGCAGCAAGCTGTTCCAGGCTGCCGGCATGAACGTGAACTACATGGCCTACAACACCACGACCGCCATGTTCAAGGACCCGGCCGCGCGCATCGCCGTCTCCCAGGCGATCAACGTCGACGAGCTCGTCACCAGCCTGTATCAGGGCTACGCGGAGAAGGCCACGACGATCCTGCCGACCTTCGTCCCCGGCTACGACGCCTCGGTCCAGCAGGTCGCATACGATGCCGCCGCCGCGCAGGCGGGCCTCGCCAAGGCCGGCATCACCAAGATCCACATGATCGCCTACACCAACCCGCGGCCCTACAACGCCGCCACGGGCGCGACTCTCGCGACCGCGATCCAGGGCTACCTGCAGAAGGTCGGCGTGTCGTGCACGATCGACACCTACGACTGGACCACGTACAAGGAGAAGGTCAAGGCCGGCGACTACGACATCGCCTTCTACGGCTGGATCGGCGACAACGGTGACCCGGACAACTTCCTGAACCTCCTGTCCGACAAGGACCCGACGATGAACATCGCCAGGTGGCAGGACGCGACCTACAAGGCCGACATCGCATCGGCTCTCACGATGCCGAACGGCCCGGAGCGCAACGCCGCCTACGGCGCGATGGAGAAGTACGCTGCCGCGCGTGCCGTCTGGCTGCCGATCTCGCACGCCAAGACGCTCGCCGCGTACCGCCCGAACGTCTCGGGCTTCCTGTACCACGTGACGGGCAACGTGTTCCTGTCCAAGGCAGTGAAGAACTAGCTGTTCGATCCACAGCGGAAACACGTGCAGCCGAAGGTCACCGAGTGTGATCTTCGGCTGCACGTTCGCTGAGCCACGAGAAGGCACGTCAAGATGCTCAAGTACGTACTGAAGAGAGTGCTGATGGTCATCCCGGTCCTCATCGGGGTGTCCATCATCGTGTTCTCTCTGATGCGCGTGTTCTCGCCCGACCCGGCGCCGATCGTGCTGGGCCAGCACGCCACGCAGGAGTCGATGCTGGCCTGGAGACAAGCCAACGGCCTCGAGAAGCCGGTCATCGAGCAGTACGTCGACTTCGTCGCCGGTGCCCTGCACGGGGACCTCGGCACCTCGTACTACACGAAGGCGCCGGTGGCCAGGGAGATCGGTGCGCGCTTCCCGGCCACGATCGAGCTGGCTGTGGCGGCGATCATCTTCGCGACCATCGTGGGGATACTGCTCGGGGTGATCGCGGCGGTGAAGAAGAACTCCATCTTCGACGCCGCGGGCACCTTGCTGGCGCTGGTGGGGGTCTCCATCCCCATCTTCTGGCTGGGCATCCTGCTCATCATGTTCTTCACCGGGACGCTGCACCTCCTGCCTTCCGGCGGGCGCATCAACCCGATGCTCGAGCCGGCGAACGTCACCGGCTTCTACATGATCGACTCGCTCATCGCCAGCAACTGGCCGGCGTTCAAGGACGCGGCGATCCACATCATCCTGCCGGCGCTCACGCTCGGCATGTACTCGATGGCGATCATCACGCGGATGACGCGCTCGACCATGCTCGACACGCTCGGT
Organism: Coriobacteriia bacterium; assembly: GCA_036508875.1. Taxonomy (GTDB): domain Bacteria; phylum Actinomycetota; class Coriobacteriia; order Anaerosomatales; family PALSA-660; genus PALSA-660. The sequence goes on from DATCGP010000077.1 coordinate 3,136, forward strand.
CAGGACTACATCCGGACGGCGCGGGCCAAGGGCATCACCGAGACCAAGGTCATCACGAAGCACGCGTTGCGCAACTCGATGATCCCGGTCACCACCGTCATCGGGCTCCAGTTCGGCTCACTGCTCGGCGGAGCGCTGCTCACCGAGAGCGTCTTCTCCTGGCCCGGGATCGGCAAGTTCACCGTGGACAGCATCCTGAAGTCGGACTTCCCCATCGTGCAGGGGATCGTGCTTCTGGTCGCCGTCATCTTCGTGCTCGTCAACCTCATCGCTGACCTCATCTACGCGTACCTCGATCCGCGTATCAAATACGGCTCGAAGAAGGAGGGATAGCGGCCTTGGGCTCACAAGACGACTTCAGCTCCGGCCCGCTGCGCGAGCAGCCCTCCGAGAACTTCATCGCCGACGAGGCGATGGCGTTGGGGGAGACGCTGCCGGACAGCGGCGGGGACCTTCCCGAGATCGACGAGACGTTCCACGAGAAGCCCGAGAACCAGTGGCTCGAAATGTGGCGCGCCCTGATCGCCAACCGGGCCGCTATGGTCTCGCTGTTCTTCATCGCGTTCCTGGCGCTGATCGCGATCTTCGGGCCGCTGATCACGCCGTACAACCCGATCGAGACGAACATGGCCAACGCGCTGAGGGGCCCGAGCGCAGCGCACTGGTTCGGTACCGACCAGCTCGGCATGGACATCTTCAGCCGCGTGATCGCCGGGACCCGCATCTCGCTGACGGTCGGCCTGCTGGCGGTGTCCATCGCACTCACGACCGGCGTCGTGCTCGGCTCGATCGCCGGCTACGTCGGCGGCTGGGTCGACACCGTGATCATGCGCGTCATGGACATGATGCTCGCGGTGCCGTCGATCCTGCTCGCCATCACGCTGATGGCCGCTCTGGGAAAGGGTATCGACAAGGCGGTCATCGCCATCGGCCTGGTGTCGATCCCGGAGTACGCGCGCATCGTGCGCGGCAGCATCCTTTCCATCAAAGAGAACGACTACATCGCCGCGGCGCGGGTGGTGGGCAACAGCGACTTCCGGATCATCTTCCGGCACGTCCTGCCCAACGCGCTGTCCGTGATCATCGTGCGCGGCACGCTGGGCATCAGCAGCGCGGTGCTGGACACCGCGGCCCTCGGCTTTCTCGGCATGGGCGTCCAGCCGCCGCAGGCGGAATGGGGCGACATGCTCGGCAGGGCCCGCGGCTTCATATTCCAGGCCCCGTGGACGCTGCTGTTCCCGGGCATGGCGATCACGTCGACGGTGCTCGCGTTCAACCTGCTGGGCGACGGCCTTCGCGACGCGCTCGATCCCAAGTCGCGGATCAAGTAGGGCGACGAGATGGCTGACAACGTCCTTCTGGAAGTGAGGAACCTCTCCACCGACTTCGTGATGAAGCGGGGGACGGTGCACGCGGTCATCGACATGAGTTTCACCGTGCACGAAGGCGAGATCCTTGCCATCGTCGGCGAGTCCGGTTCCGGCAAGAGCGTCGCGTCGCTTTCGGTGATGGGGCTGCTCCAGCCGCCGGGCCGAGTCGTCTCCGGCGAGATCCTGTACAAGGGGCGCAACCTGCTCAAGCTGTCGCGCGGTGAGATGCGCGACATCCGCGGCAACCACATCTCGATGATCTTCCAGGAGCCGATGACGAGCCTGAACCCGGTCTACACGATCGAGAACCAGCTGGTCGAGAGCGTCCAGACCCACATGAAGCTCGACAAGAAGGCGGCTGCCGCCCGTGCGGTGGACATGCTGCGTCTCGTGGGCATCCCGTCGCCGGAGAAGCGCATCAAGGACTATCCGCACCAGATGTCCGGCGGCATGCGTCAGCGCGTGATGACCGCGATGGCGCTGTCGTGCGACCCGGACCTGCTCATCGCCGATGAGCCGACCACCGCGTTGGACGTCACGATCCAGGCGCAGATCCTCGCGCTCATCAACGAGCTGCGCGGCAAGATCGGCATGGCGGTGCTGCTCATCACGCACGACCTCGGAGTCGTGGCCGAGACCGCCGACCGCGTCGTCGTCATGTACTGCGGCCAGGTCGTGGAGGAGGCGACGGCGCTGCAGCTGTTCGAGCGTCCGCTGCACCCGTACACGCTGGGTCTTCTCAGGTCGATCCCGACCATGGAGGACTCGGACGCCGACGAGCCGCTCTACATGATCCGCGGCATGGTGCCCAACCCGCTCAACATGCCGAAGGGCTGCGCGTTCTTCGACCGCTGCGACCGCCGCATGGAACGCTGCCGGACCGAGATGCCCCCGCTCTACGCGGCCGCGGGCCGCCGTCTCCGGTGCTTCCTGTTCGACCCGGACCGGACGGGGGCGGCGTCATGACCGAGCCCCTGATCCAGCTGAAGCACCTGTCGAAGTTCTTCCCGGTCGACACCGACCTGCTCGGCAGGACGACGTCGCTGCTCAAGGCGGTCGACGATCTCACGCTCGACATCTTCCCCGGCGAGGCGTTCGGGCTGGTCGGCGAGTCGGGCTGCGGCAAGACGACGGTCGGCAAGATGATGGTGAACCTGTACCAGCCGACCTCCGGTGAGATCTGGTTCGAGGGTCAGGACCTGGCGAAGCTCTCGACGCGGGCGCGCCGCGGGCGCTGCTGCGACATCCAGCTCATCTTCCAGGACCCGTACGCGTCGCTGAACCCACGCATGACGGTGGGCGACATCATCTCGGAGCCGATCCGGATCAACCATCTCGTGCGGCGCGACCAGATCGCGGACCGCGTGGGCTACCTGCTCAACGCGGTCGGGCTCTCCGCGAACTACCGCAACCGTTTCCCGCACGAGTTCTCCGGCGGCCAGCGCCAGCGCGTCGGCATCGCACGGGCGCTCGCGATGCAGCCGAAGCTCATCGTGTGCGACGAGCCGGTCTCCGCCCTCGACGTGTCGATCCAGGCGCAGGTGCTGAACCTGCTGTCCGACCTGCGCGAGGAGTTCGGGCTGACCTACCTGTTCATCGCCCACGGCCTGAACGTGGTCAAGCACATCAGCGACCGGGTCGGTGTCATGTACCTCGGGCGGCTGGTCGAGGTGGCGTCGAAGCGCGAGCTGTACCGGAACCCGCTGCACCCCTACACGAAGGCGCTCCTGTCCGCGATCCCGGTGACGAACCCCGAGCAGCGCACGAAGCGGATACTTCTCGAGGGCGACGTGCTGAGCCCGATCGACCCGCCGCCCGGCTGCCGTTTCGCCGGACGCTGCTACGCGAAGGCCGGCTGCACCGGCTGCGCCTGCGAGAGCGAGATGCCGGAGCTGGTCGAGGTCTCGCCCGGCCACTTCTTGTCGTGCTACCTGTTCGACGAGGGCCGGCGAGTGCTGGCGGGCGAGGTCAGCTAGCTGGGCTCCGCGCGGTCCGCACGCGCGGCGATCGGCCGCGACATCACGGTGACCTCCTGGCCGAGGTACTCGCAGCGTTCGTCCACGGTCCATCCGAGCCGAGCGTAGAACTCCGCGGTGCTCGGCGTGTACAGGTACAGGCGCTCCACTCCGATCGCCGACGCCTCCGACTCGACTCGCGCCACGAGAGCCGTGCCGTAGCCGCGTCCCCGGAAGCGCTCGACCACGTACACGCCTGCCAGCCACGGGGTGAGGTCGGGCCGAGTGTCCATGTCGTTCGCGATCAGCATCGCGGAGCCGCACAGCGCGTCATCTTCCAGGGCCACGACGACCGTCGGAACGCCGCCCCGTCCGCAGGCGTCCTGCAGCCGCCGCGTCCGCTCCTCGAGCGTCTGGTTCGGCCGAAGGTAGCCCCACTGTTCGAAGTGGAGCAGGGCCAGCTCGGGGACGAGCGACGGAAGGTCGGCCAGGTACTCGATCCTCACGGTGCGCGGTCCTGTCCGCCCGGTGTCGGGCCGTCAGGTGGTCTTCAGTCGACGAACTTCACGATATCGCCCAACGAGGTCCGCTGCCGCTCCGTGTGGTTCAGCGCGCTTTCCGGATCGGGCTTGCCGAGTGCCACGCCGACGACGAAGCGGTGCCCCTTCGCCTGCGGGACCAGCCCGTGAAGCGCGCTGCCGTAGCGAACCGCCATCGCCATGATGCAGGTGCCGAGTCCGCGATCGTGCGCCGCGAGGCACACGTTCTCCACCAGCAGGCCCAGGTCGAAGCACGCATATTCTGCCGCGAGCCGCTCGTCCACCGCGAACAGCAGCATGCACGGGGCGCCGTAGGCCTCAGCGAGGCCGGTCCGCGGCGGGGGCGCCTGGGACGCGGCGCCGGGCGTGACGCGGCGGTACATCATGCGCGCCAGGATGTGCTCGGGCCACTGGTCGCGCTGGGTCATCGGGAGGTCCGGGTCCGGCGCTGCCTCGGCGGTCAGCTTCTCCGCCATCATCGACTTGTAGCGGGCGAGTGCATCTCCTCTGAGCACGAAGACGTCCCAACCCTGGGCGTTGGCCCACGACGGCGCCCAGCGGGCCTCGTCGAGTATCTCGGTGATGGTTTCGTCGGATACCGGATCCGAGACGAAGGACCGGACGCTCCGACGCTCATTCATAACCTCTGACAGCTCCATCGCTAGTCCTCGCTCTCGTCGTGGCGCGACGCGAGGGGGTCGTGTCCCCGCTTGCCTCCCGCGTCGATGAACGCCTTCGCCTTCTCGACCACCTCGTCCTCGGTGGCGCCCTGGACGTGCGACGCTGCCACCCCGAACGGGTAGTCCCACATCACGCGGCCGCCGGGGTCGTCCTGGACGGCGTCCATCTTGCAGACCTCCCCCGTGAACCCCGGTTCGACCGCTGCCATCGGGTCGTCGCCGAGCACGACGTAGCCGGGACGCACGAGGATCTCGAAGCCCTTGTACTCCATGCGCGAATCGCGCTCCTCTCATCGGCCGGGCCGTCGCGCGAGGCGCGGCGTTTCGAGCGTAGCACTGTGTCGGGCTCGCGGCGCCGGCAGCGCTCGCCTTGCGTGATTCGCTATGCTGGCGATGTTGCCCGAAACCCAGGAGGTCTTCATGTCGCACGGCGTCGGCCGGCTCCACGTGATAGCGGGATGCATGAGCAGCGGCAAGACCGGCGAGCTCATCCGTCTGCTGTCGCGGCACCGCATCGCGGGCGACAGCGTCGTCCTCTACAAGCACGCGGTCGACTCGCGCGACGGCTGCAAGGCCCGGTCGCGGCTCGGGATGGAGATGGAAGCGGTGGTCGTCTCGGCCTCGGCCGAGATCACCGGCGCCGATGCGAACGTGGTCGCGATCGAGGAGGGGCAGTTCTTCGACGAGGGGCTGGTCGGCGTTGTGCGACGGCTCCTGCGCGAGGGTCATACCGTCTACGTCACCGGACTCGCCCAGGATTTCCGCGGCGAGCCGTTCGGCGCGATGCCGACGCTGCTCGCGCTCGCGGACGAGATCTCGCTGCTGACCGCCATCTGCCAGAAGTGCCACGGCGTGGGCACGCGGACGCAGCGCATCATCGACGGGAAGCCCGCCCCGTGGGACTCACCGCTGATCATGGTGGGCGGGTCCGACTGCTACGAGGCGCGCTGCCCCGACTGCCACGAGGTCCCCGGGCGGCCGCAGGACGTCTAGCGGCTCCGTGCGGCCCGCTGACTAGCTTGCAGGCGCCAGAGGCGTCGCGGCGAAGAACTCGTAGACATGAAGCGTCGGCTGATTGCGTCCGCCGACGTCCCGCGGCATCTTCGAGGTCGCGTTGCCGGCGTAGGTCATGCCGTTGCGGAGCTCGACTTTGACGGATACCTTCTCGCCGGGCCCGAACGGGAGGCGCTCATCGATGCTGACGACGACCAGCGTCTGCAGGTCGGTGTCCAGCGTGGACCCGTCAGCGAACTCGACGGTCTTGTCGCCGATCCAGAGAGCCTTCAAGGGCAGAGTCGCCATCGTTTCAACACCCCATGTCACGCGGTCGATGTGCGCGGTCGGCGATGACGGTATCAGAATGGGCGCGCAAACCCATCATCTTGCTCGAGAAAGCGCCGCGGGTCCGGCTCATGAGGAAGCGCACGCTTCAGATGTTCCGCATGCGTCACCAAGGCGCGTGTCTCTTCCATCACTAGGGTATGCATTGTGCAGTGAATCACATTTGCGTCTGTTGACAGCTTCGCTCGATCGCATCTGGTGATCGTGTCCGTTCTCCGGCAAGGACATCGACTGATCGGGAGGCGAATGGCGGGATGAAGGAAATCTTCGTCGACATCGAACGCTGCACGGCGTGCAAGGCGTGTGAGATCGCCTGCGCGGTGGAGCACTCCACCTCGAAATCCCTGTTCGGCGCCGTGTTCGAGCGCCCCGCTCCTCAGAAGAGAGTGCACGTCGAGCCAGCTTACGCGTACGCCTACCCCGTGCGCTGCCTGCACTGCGGGGACGCTCCCTGCATCGCCGCGTGCCCGAACGGCGCGATGAGCCGGGACGCGGTGACCGGCGCGGTCCTGGTCGCCGAGGACCGTTGCCAGGGCTGCTTCATGTGCGCCATGGTCTGCCCCTTCGGGGCGATCTCCGTGCACTCGGTCAAGCGCACGGCGGTCAAGTGCGACCGCTGTCCCGATCGCGTCAACGCAGGCCTGCGCCCCGCCTGCGTGGAGGCATGCCCCACGCACGCGCTGGAGTACGGCGAAGAAGAGGAACTGGTGAGCGAGAAGCGCTTGAGCGCCGCCGCGCGCGTGGCGCAGGCGGTCAGCGGCTCCGCTGCCTCCGCGCACGAGAACGCCGCCACCCCGCTCGACACCCTGAGAAGCCTGAGAGGATGCTGAAGATGTCTCGAGAGATCATGGACGTAGCCACGGAGGCGCTGCTCGACCGGGCGTGCGCGTGCGGGATCGAGACAGGTCTGGACCGCCTCGAGGCTCAGGACCCGCAGTGCGGTTTCGGGCAGCTCGGCACCTGCTGCCGCATCTGCTACATGGGACCGTGCCGCATCGATCCGTTCGCGACCGACGGCAGTTCGCGCGGCGTCTGCGGAGCCACAGCCGATGTCATCGTCACCCGCAACCTGCTGCGCGAGGCTACCGGTGGCGCGGCTTCCCACCTCGGACACGCGCGTCACGTCGCGCTGACGCTGCGCGACGCCATGAACGGCGCCGCCCCCTACGTGATCGCCGACCGCGCGAAGCTCATGGAAGTCGCGGGCGGGCTCGGGATCGTCACCGAGGGCAAGGCCGACACGGACATCGCCAAGGAGGTCGTGGGAAAGGCGCTCGAGGACTACTCCCGCCAGGACGGCGAGCCTGCGAACTGGGTTAAGCTCCGCACTCCCGCCAAGGAGTTCGAGATGTGGACGGGGCTCGGCCTCGTCGTCTCCAACGCCCACAACGAGATCGAAGAGGCGATGCACCGCACGTCCGGCGGCAACGACGCCGACCCGGTGAACCTGCTGCTCGGCACGCTACGGATGGGCATCGCCGACGGTGTAGGCCTCGCCATGGCCACCGACCTGCAGGACATCCTGTTCGGCACGCCGCAGGTTCGCGGTATCGAGGCCAACGTTGGAGTGCTCGACGCAGGCAAGGTCAACCTCGCCATGCACGGCCACAACCCGGTGCTCTCCGAGAAGATAGTCGAGTGGTCCGTCAAGCTCGACGCCGAGGCCCGCGCAGCTGGCGCGGACGGCATCAACGTCGTCGGCGTCTGCTGCACCGGCAACGAACTCACTATGCGGCACGGCATTCCGATGGCGGGCCACAACCTGCAGTCGGAGCTGCTGATCGTGACCGGCGCCGTGGATGCCATGGTCGTCGACGTCCAGTGCATCTGGCCCGGCACCGTGAAGGTCGCTGAGTGTTTCGACACTCAGATGATCACCACCGAGAAGAACGTGAAGATCCCGGGCGCCATGCACATGGAGTTCAAGTCTACCCACGCGGACGAGGTCGCCGAGAAGATCGTGCGGACCGCCATCGAGGCGTTCGTCGCACGCAAGGGCAAGGACGTCGACATCCCGCAGATCAAGGCCTCCGGCCTGGCCGGCTTCTCGGTCGAGGCGATCCTCGGGGTGCTTTCGAAGGTCGATCCTGTCAGTCCGCTGAAGCCGGTGATCGACAACATCGTCGCGGGGAACATCTACGGCGCCGTGGCGTTCGCCGGATGCCCGAACCCCAAGATCCGCTCGAGCGAGATGACGGAGATCATGGCCAAGGAACTCCTGGCCAAGAACGTTCTGATCGTGACCACCGGTTGCACCGCGCACATCCTCGCGCAGGCAGGAATGATGAGCCCGGAGGCCACCGAGAAGTACGCGGGCGAAGGTCTCAAGGCGGTGCTCACCGCGCTGGGCGGCGCCGCCGGTCTGGACGGCCCGCTGCCGCCGGTGTGGCACATGGGCTCGTGCGTCGACAACTCGCGGATCGTGACCCTGCTGGGCGCGCTGGCCGGCGCTCTGGACGTCAAGCTCAGCCAGCTCCCCGTTGCCGGCTCCGCCCCCGAGCTCGTCCAGGAGAAGGCGATCTCGATCGGCGCTTGGCTGCTCGCGCTCGGGCTCACGGTCCACATCGCCCCGGCTCCGCACATCCTCGGCAGCGGCGTGGCGACCAAGGTCCTGACCGAGGACCTGGTCGGCATCACTGGCGGGCGGGCGTATGTCGAATACGATCCCGAGAAAGCCGCCGCGGGCTTGCTGGCGGATATCGCCGGCAAGCGGGCTGCGCTGGGCATCTAGCCATGCGCATCGTCATCGTCGGCAACGGGCCCGCGGCGCTCGCCGCGGTGGAAGCGATCCGCGAGAGGGACCAGGCCAGCGGGATCACCATCCTGTCCGGCGACTCCGGGGCGGGTTACACGCCGTGCTTCCTTGCGAAGTACGTCGCCGGCTCCGTCGACATCGGCGGTCTGGCTCTGCGCCCCGAGGACTTCTACGAGCGCCACCACGTGGAACTCGTCACGGGTCATGAAGTCACGGCAGTGCGGCCCGAGGACAACGTTGTCGTGCTGGACGACGGCAGCCGGATCGGCTACGACCGGCTCCTGATCGCGTCCGGCGCCGAGCCGCTGATGCCGGAGGGGCCGGACCTCTCGGGCCAGGGCGTCTTCGCGTTCCGGACCCTGACCGACGCCGCCGCGATCCGCGCGGCCGCGGAGCACGTGCGCGACGCGGGCGTGCTCGGTTCCGGCTTCGTCGCCATGGAGATCGCCGAGGCGCTCGCGGAGACCGGCGCGGCGGTGACGGTGATCGCGCGCCGCGAACGCATCCTGCGCCGCATCTTCGACGCCGAGGTCGCCGGGATGGTCGAGGCTCACATGTCCGGCAATGGCGTCCGCTTCCTGAAGGGACGCGACCTGGCAGGCGTTGAACGCGGACCCGGGAGCACCGAGCTCAGCGCCGTCGTCCTCAGCGATGGCGAGCGCCTCGCCTGCGACATGCTCGTGGTCGGCGTCGGCATGCGGCCGAACATCGCGCTCGTGGCCGGGACGTCCATCGCGACCGGTCGCGGCATCCTCACGGACGCCGCCATGCGCACCAGCGTGCGGAACGTCTACGCTGCGGGCGACGTCGCGGAGGCGGAGATCGAGGGGATCCGGAAGGCGAACCTGATCCATCCCAACGCGGTCGCCACCGGACACGTCGCGGGATACAACATCGCCGGAGGCGACCAGCGCATGAGCGCGCATCTCGCCGACATGAACGTGCTGACGGTCTTCGGCCGCTCGTTCCTCGCCGTGGGCGCGCTCGAAGGTGAGAAGATCCTGAGGCGCTCCGCCGGCCCGGACGGGCTCGTGAAGGTCTTCGCCGACGAGGCGGGGTTCATCAAGGGTGTGGAGCTCGTGGGAGACGTGACCCGCGGAGGGCTGTACGCCTCGCTCATCGCTCGGAACGTGAACGTCAGCGCGACCCCGGATCTTCTCGCCCCGACGTTCAACTACGGGGAGACGTCCGGTCAGGCGGCGTGGGCGTCATGAAGATCGCCTTGGCCGGAAAAGGCGGCGTGGGCAAGACCACGATCAGCGCGTCGCTCGCGCGCTATCTGGCCGACCGCGGCGAGAGGGTGTTCGCCATCGACGCCGACCCCAACGCGAACCTCGCGCTATCGCTCGGCCTGACGCGTCAACAGGCGGAAGGCATCGTCCCCATCAGCGAGATGCGAGAGCTGATCGCCGAGCGCACCGGGGTCGAGCCGGGCGCGGTCGGCGCCTACTTCACGGTGAACCCGCGGGTCGACGACCTGCCCGACCGCTTCAAGATCGAGCATCGTGGCGTGATGTTCCTGCAGGTCGGCGCCATCAAGGAGCCGTCGTCGGGGTGCTACTGCCCGGAGAACGCGCTCCTGAAGAGCCTGCTCATGAACCTGGTCCTGCTGCGCGACGAGACAGTGATCCTCGACATGGAGGCCGGCTTCGAGCATCTGACGCGCGGCACATCGCAGGCGTTCGACGCCATGATCATCGCGGTGGAGCCGAGCCTGCAGAGTGTGGTCACCGCCACCCGGATCCACGCCCTGGCGGACCGGATCGGGATCCGGAACGTCTTCTACGTCGGCAACATGGTGCGGGACGCCGAGGACCGGGCGTTCATCGACCGGGAGCTGGCGGGCGGCACCGTCCTAGGCCACGTCGCCTACTCGGACGAGATTCGCACCGCGGTCCGGCAGGGGCGCGCCCCCTACGACATCTCGCCGCAGCTCGCTGACGATATCGCAGGGATCTGGGACGCTGTCCTCCGCGAGGTGGGCCGCCTCCCGGAATAGCGCAGCCGCGCGGTCTTCCTCGTGCGCAATCGCTGGCGCACGATCGGTGCCCTACGAGATCACGCCTAGTCGTCTGCCCACGCGCGCGAACGCGTCGACCGCGAGGTCGAGCTGCTCGTCGGTGTGGGCCGCGGAGATCTGGACGCGGATGCGCGCGGCGCCCTTCGGTACGACCGGGTAGCTGAAGCCGATCACGTAGACGCCC